>JAQUMP010000395.1 GCA_028718065.1 Chitinivibrionales bacterium
CGCAAATCAGGTGGCGCTTGTTACCGGCAGCGGGCGCGGGGTCGGCAGAGGCATCGCGATGGTGCTCGCCGGGCGTGGGGCCACGGTGGTGGTCACGGCGCGCACTAAATCAGAGATTGACGAAACGGTAGAGCTTATCAAAAAGAAGGGCGGTCACGCCATCGCCCTTACCGCGAGTGTGATTGACGAAAACGATGTTTCAGGCCTGGTACATACGATCGAGGAAAAATTCGGCGGACTTGACATCTTGGTAAATAATGCCGGCAGTTTTGACTGGATCGGCCCGCTCTGGGATGCGGACCCGGAAATGTGGTGGCGCGACGTAACCATAAATCTCAAGGGGACTTTTTTGTGTTGCCGGTATGCCGTTCCCCTCATGATAAAAAAGCGCGCGGGAGTCGTTATTACTTTAAACGGCGGCGGCGCGGAGGGCTACTTTTTATACGGGTCGAGCTACGCCTCGAGCAAGGCGGCCGTGCTCCGGTTTACCGAGCAGCTTGCGCGGGAACTTATAGACCAGGGTAACGAAAACGTGCTTGCCTACGCGGTCGGTCCGGGGCTGGTTGTTACCAGAATGTCAAGTTTTCAGACCATAACGTCCCAGGGCTTAAAATATATGCCCGGCACCAAGAAAAATTTTGACGCGGGCAATGTTAAAAAACCCGAAGAGTGCGGTAAACTCTGCGCCTGGCTGGCGCAAAACCGGCCGCACGAATTTTCGGGCCGCATATTCGACGTGGCCGACAACATCGATGATGTATGGGCCCACAAGGAAAAAATCGTGAACGGGGATGCGCGCTTATTGCGCGGGCAACATTAACGATCGGAAATTAAAAGCCGGACAAAAGGCAGCCCTGTTTTTCCGTGAGCAAAAACTTTTTCAAAGAAGGACCTATGATCTCCGACAGGGAAAATTACCAACGCGCGATAGAATTCAAGAGCCCCCAATATCTTCCCTGCGATCTTGGCTTAGACCTGAATTGGCTTTACGAAAAGGACCCGGTCAAGGCGGCCTATATCCGGCAACTCCAGGCCCGCTTTCCCAGAGACATGCTCAGTATCGGAGCTGACCGGCCCAGTGAGATTACCAAAAACAACGGCGCCTCGCGTTGGCTTGACGAGTGGGGTACCGGCTGGGTGGAAGACGGGCATGGCGCCAAAACCGAGAGTTATCCGCTCATTGAAGGGTACCCTGTTCAAGGTTCGTTTATGCCGCCGGACCCGGGTACCGGTGCATGGTACATTCCGGCGGATAAGCAGTTAATGGATCGTAACGGCCACTATGTTCGCGGCAGCGTCTGGTTTACGCTTTTTGAACGCCTGTGGATGCTGCGCGGGTTCGAAAATATGCTTATGGACCCATACGTTTACGAACACGAGTTCTGTTGTTTGCGGGACTCCATCGTCGAATATAATCTGGCAATGATTGACCAATGGGTAAAACGCAAAGTGCATGCCGTCTTTTTTTCCGACGATTGGGGAAGCCAGCGGGGCCTACTCATGAATCCCGATGACTGGCGCCGGTTCTATAAGCCATCCTATAAACGCATGTTCGAACGCGTGCATGCGGGCGGCGCGCATGTCTGGATGCACCTCTGCGGGAACATCACCGCCATTCTGCCCGACCTGATTGAGGTCGGCCTCAATGTCCTGAACCCGGTCCAACCCCAGGCCATGGATGTCCGTCGGCTTTCACGCGAATTCGGCGGCAAGGTCTGTTTTAACGGCGGCGTGGACGTTCAGGGGACAATGATCAACGGCAAGCCCGATGATGTCAAGCGGGAAGTCCACCAACTGATAAATTTATTCGGCCGGTATAGCGGCGGTTACATCGGCGGCACGAGCCACAACATTATGCCGGAGACGCCGCTCAACAATGTTATCGCCCTGTACGAAGCCTTTCTGGAATACCGGAAAGTTTAGCTGTTTTGATAGTGCGCTGTGTAAAAAGATTGCCGCGAACCGGGAATAAAATAATGAAATACGGAAGTTTACTCAACCTTTAAAAGCCGCAATCCTCGCTTTGACAAGTCCTTGTCAAATGAATAAACCCCGGAAATCCCTTTTGCCACGGAATAGGAATAAATCCACGCATCGACGAGATCAATATCATCTCGAATCAGCAGGCGAAAGCACTCCGCGATAATTGCCTTTTCGGTTGCATGAATTCCCTTGAACATGACGATGTGCGCGAGTTTTTCGGCTGCAAGACGTGAAGGCACATTGTAATAACTGGTGAGCACAAAGTAGCAAAAACCGACAAAGCATGCCTTTATTTATTTGCATACAACTACAAATTTATCTTGATTTTTTTGTAGCTATATGCAATTTTATTATTATGGAACGACTGCAATCAGAATACCTATTCGACCCGGATGTAAATGCCGGCAAGATGATTTTTCTCTCCGGTCCGCGCCAAGTGGGCAAGACCTATCTCGTAAAGAACCGGCTCGTTAAAACAAAAAACGAGAACCTTTATTTTAACTGGGACGACCCAATGGTGCGGCGTTCCTACATGCATAACCCGCACTTCCTTAAATCGGTTCTCGCCGATGCACACGGCCCAATACCCCTGGTGGCGTTCGATGAAATCCATAAGCATACCGATTGGAAAGATATTCTAAAAGGGCTTTATGATATCCACACCGGCGAAGCCCAGTTTATGGTAACCGGTAGCGCAAGACTCGATTTTTTTAAAGCATCGGGCGACAGCCTGGTGGGACGCTATTTTTTTTATCGATTACTGCCGCTGGGTCTCTGCGAAGCGCTGCATGATTTCTCGCCTGTCATCGATGCGCCCCAGGTATTTGCTCTGCCCGAAGAAAACAAATTGGCCTCGCGCGTATTATCCCAGAACCAAAACAAAAACGTCAAAGAAGGCTTCGATCTATGGTTACGGTTTGGCGGATTTCCAGAACCATTTATTAAGGCCAGTGACGGTTTTTCTTTAAAATGGCGCAGGGCCTATCGTACGCTTCTTGCCACAGAAGACCTGCGGGACTTGACTCGTATTCACGATATGAAGGGCATAGAGCAGCTTATGCTTATTTTGCCCGGAAAAATAGCTTCACCGTTGAGCATAAATTCTTTGCGCGAGGACTTGCAGGTAAACCATAGGACCGTAGCAAATTGGTTGGAAGGTTTTAAAAAAATATACCTTGTGTTTTCCCTGATGCCCTGGGCAAAAAGCGTTTCCCACGCCATTACCAAAGAGGAAAAATACTACTTTTATGACTGGACCATGGTCGAAGACGCCGGGGCCCGTTTTGAAAATCTGGTGGCGATATCGTTATTACGACTTGTCAACCGCTGGAACGAAAAAGGTCTGGGAGATTTCGACCTGCGCTATGTGCGGAACCTTCAGAAACAGGAAGTCGACTTTTTGCTGCTGAACGGCACAAAACCCCTTGCCTTATTTGAAGCCAAGGTCAACGACACCTCTCTTGGCGCGCCTGCACGCTTGTTTTCCAAAATATTTAAAGTCCCTTATTATCAGATTGTCGCGGGCTTTGATGGGTGTGAGATTTATCCGGGAAACCGGTACGTAGTTTCGGCCGCACGGTTCCTGCCTTTATTGGGATGAAAAAAAGGCATGCTGCCGTTAAAACCGGCAAAGCATGCCTTTTTCTAAAAATCATCGGAAAATTATCTACGCTTTACCCGCGCTGCCCAGGACGTTCTCGTTTTTGTCAACAATCATTTTTATACAAGTTGACGGTCGAACGCGAATTCAGGGGGTGCAAATACACAATCCAAATTCACAATAAGGCACGCAAAAAGAAAAGCGTAAGAAACATTCTGGTGGATGGCGTTGCCGTGGGTGGCGGAATTGTTCCGCATGTTGACGGACGGAAGACGGCAAACGTGGATGTTGAGATTTGATTTTCTCGTTCTATCTTTGCTCTTTGTCTTGATACAAAAAATAGAGCCCGTCGGCCGACGTCCGGGAGAAATTACTTGGGACAACCTCCCCGTTCAGCCTGAAAATGGCTGATTGTTTGGGAATGTTATTGACGAATGCGCCTCGCGAACCTATCCGTGCAACCGGTTTGAGCCGGTACGCCCGCGCGTTTGCCGCACCGGGAGGCGCAATCCGCACTTGGGTAGGATGGTCCGGCAGCGTTACGGTTACGGCGCCAAAGCGCGCGCCGAC
>JAQUMP010000396.1 GCA_028718065.1 Chitinivibrionales bacterium
ACATATACTGCCAGTCTTCTTTCATGAATCGTGTGCTCTGGCCTTTTTTGTTTTCGTCAAGCAGGGCCGTACCGTCTTTTTTAAAATCGAAGACCTTTTTTTCGGTGGCGTTGATTTCCTTGATTTCGGCGCTCTTGGTTATATTGACGCATTCCCATACGCCGGGGACCGTTTTGCGAAGTTCGTCGGCGCGCTCCTGGTTGAATTTTATACGCGTAAGCGCCGAATCGGCCGAGTGCGCCGCGTCTTCGGCCTGAAAAATAAAGCCCTTGGTTTCGTTGGTATCGATGCCGAGAACTTTGGCGTCGAGTTCCTTGCGCATCAGGCCGGTAAATTTGGGCTTGGCAGCCTCGATGCGCTGCCGGATTTCATCGATGATCGGCTTGGAACGCTGGGATTGTTCGGTAAAGAGCGCCTCGGCTTTGGCGATGTATATCATCATGGAATCGGCCGCGACGCTGGCCAGATGCCGGTCGCCGCTTTTTTTGGACTCGCGCGCCTGATACAGCATGACCGATGCGCGTGAAAGTGCGCTGTCGGGAACGCCTTTCGCTTTAAGCGTGTCAATGCGTTTTTGGGCCTGGTCGAGCTTTCTCTGGCTCACGCTACAGCCGGCGGCGGTTAAAAGTAGAGCGGTTAAACCCACGGCTATTAAATAAAAACTCTTCATGATCTCCTCCTGAAAGTAAGAGTATCTGTATTGGACAATTCTTAATATAATACAAATCTTATTACATACCAAAGATACGTTTGCCTGTGCATGCCTGTCAAGTAGCCCGACCAATTATTTTGCAGGGCCGTCTTTTATTCCAGAATGGTATTTAAAAATGCCAGGGATTTATAGGGGAAATTAAGGTCGCAATGATACCGGCAGTAATCGGCCAGCAGGGAGGTGATACGGCGCAGTTCGAAAGCGCTGAGGCTCGTTTTAAGGTCCGGCCTTCCGGTGTGAAAGCCGGAGAGCACCCCGGATGGAATAAGGGAAGAGGCTTCGGCGGCCGTGCGGCATTGCGGGCAGGAAACCTGCCCCTGCGCGGTGATAAGGCAGCAACCTTCGGTCCGATCGATGGGTTTTCCGCAGCGCAGGCAGGTGCATAGGTCCGGCGCAAATCCGAGGTGGCGGGCGAAATCGTAATAAAATTGCCAGAGCTGCGCAATTGCCGTGAAGGGCGCGCCGCACAGACGCAGCTCTTTGCATAAGTCAAGAAGACCGCCGAAAAGCGCGGCATGAGCTTCGTCGGGCCCAACGCCCGCCTCGATCGCCTCCAGCGCGGCGTCACGCACGGCGCTTTTGAGCAGGTCCATGCGGATTTCGCCGAAAAAATCCAGCACGGCAATACCTGCCAGGGTGTGCAAATCGCGGCCGGGTTTACGGTATAAAAGCAATTCGCATAAAAAACCCCGCTCTAAAAAAAGTCCGGTTGGTTTTTGTCGTTTGATCCCCTTGGCAATACCGCGCACCAGGCCCGCTTGCTCCGAAAGGAGCGTGAGCAGCAGGCTGGACTCGCGATAGGGCCGGCACCCCACGACGATTCCGGTGATTTTTTCGGCGGGCATAAAAGGGGGCGCCTCAGTCGCGCGGGTCCGTGAGTGTTCCGATTTTGTCAATTTTGCGCAGCTTCATGAGCCATTCGCGCATTTTGGTGGAAAATTCATAGACATCGTGCTGGCGTTTGTCGGGATTCAATATTCCGGCCGACATGATGAGCTTGATGGCGGTTTCGGCCTCCATGGCGATTTCGATGACTTTGTTGCGCGGCAGGTAGAGCAAAAATCCACCGGTCGGGTTGGGCACCTTGGGCACAAACACGCTCACCATGTTCTTGCCGTGAGCGGTGATGCTTTCCGCGCACTTTTCGCAGGTAATAAAACCCAGCGCGTAGCTACCCTCCTTGGGAAACTCAACCAGTACCACTTTGTCCAGCACTTTTTTATTGGGATTGGTAATGGCGTCGAGGATCTGGCGGATGGCCATGTAGATTTTATTAAAAAAGGGAATGTGCGCCATGAGGGCGTTGATCAATCCGATGATTTTGCGGCCGAAATAAAACGTGGCGGTCCAGCCGATGGCATAGGTAACTGCCAGAAACGTAAGCAGCCCGAGTCCCGGAACCATGTGCTTTGCGATCGCGTGCGGCGGAACGGTATAGACCCAGGAATCGGTCCATAAAAAAAGTTTTACAACGATCCAGGCCGAAAAAACAAACGGGATTATTACAAATATCCCCGCCAGGATATTCTTACGGATATGTTTGAACACCCTTTTCATTTATGCGTCGCCTCCTGCACGAATTTATAAACGGTTTCGTTGGATTTGGCCATGCCCAGCTTTTCGCGCGCCAGGCCCTCGATATAGGCCGAATCGCCCTTGAGCTTATGGATAACGATTTGCAGCGAATCGATGGTTGCGCGACTACGAGTCAGGTCCGCTTGACTTTGGGCGGCCCTTTTTTGCGAGCGCAGCAGCGCCATGACGCTGGTGTTGCCGGCCAGGAGAAAATAACCCGCCCCGGCGGCCACGACAATGCCTGCGATAATTCTTTTCTTGAGGCTTCGTTGCATGGACAATGCTTTACTGACGGCAATATACCTGGCCGGCCTGCTGTTTTATGCACCCCTTAAGCTCAAGATTAAGCAGTACCTGGAAAATACCGGCGACGTCCTTGCCGGTTTTTTCGGCAAGCTGGTCAAGGCGCTGCGGCCCGGCGCTGAGCGCCCCCACCAGGGACTTTTCTTCGCCGGAGAGTAATTCTTCCTGGATGCGCACCAGGGGCTTTGCGCTTGCTTCCAGGTTGGGCAGCCGGGGCAGGCCTTCGAGCTGCTCTATTATGTCAAGGGCGCTCCTTACCGGGATCGCGCCGTTTTTTATTAAATGAAACGTTCCGGCGGAGTTTTCGGAAAAAATCGGGCCCGGCACGGCAAAAACGTCGCGGTTCTGCTGGAGCGCATAGGCCGCGGTTATCAGGCTGCCGCTTTTGGCGCCGGCCTCCACCACCACCACGCCGGCGCAAAGACCGCTTATGATGCGGTTGCGCCGTGGAAAATTATAGGGCAGCGGCGCCGTTTCCGGCGCGAATTCGCTCACCAACGCCCCCGTGGCGGTGATTTCTTGGGCAAGGGCTTGATTGGATTTAGGATAGGGGACATCCAGGCCGCAGCCCAGCACGGCGACGGTGGTTCCACCTTTGTCAAGACAATGCCGGTGCGCCAGAGTGTCTATGCCGTGCGCCAGGCCGCTCACGATCGTGCAGCGTTTGTCAACCAGCGGCCCGATCAGGGCGGCCACAACCTCTTTGCCGTAATTGCTCGGATGGCGCGTGCCCACGAACCCGAGGGCGCAGCCGCTCAAGGCGCGGCAGTTACCGCGCACATAGAGCACCGGCGGCGGCGCATGAATTTCCTTGAGGGCGGCGGGATAGGTAGGAGTATCCAGGGACAATATCTGCGCGCCAAGCCGGTCGATCCGGTCCCGGATTTGCGTGACGCGGTCTTGCATCGCGGCGGACCGCAGCCCTTCAAAATCGGCCGCTACAAGCCCGCTCACGGCCGCAAGGGCGGCGGGCATTGCCGCGACGGTTTCGTCGACATTCCCGAAATGCTCGACCAATTGCTTTATGCGCAGGGGCGTGAGGTGCGGCAGTTCGTTGAGTTTAAGCCAGGATTCTATCATTTGTGTTAAAAATAATACGATCTTTTGTATAAAGGCAAAGAAGTGAGTATATTTTGGAAAAATGAGTACAGCATGGACACTATAACCCTGCGCATAGAAAAACTCGTGCAGGGCGGCTGGGGGTTGGGGCGTACCGATAACGGAATCGTTTTTGTTTCCGGATGCCTGCCGGGTGAAACCGTGGTGGCGCAGCGCACCGGCAGCCGGGGTGGAACGCCCCAGGCGCGGACGCTTGACATAATAGAAATGTCGCCGGTGCGCCGGACGCCGTTTTGCCCGCTGGCGGGAAGCTGCGGCGGATGCGGTTGGCAGCATATCGACTACGCGGCCCAGGTGCGCTTTAAAAAAGAAATCGCCGACGAATGCTTTCGCCGTATCGGCAAAATCGAGGAAGCGCCTTCGTGGCGGCTTTTTTCGGCCGGAGAAAAAGCCTATCGCTGGCGCGTACGGTTTAAAGTTGATTATAATA
>JAQUMP010000397.1 GCA_028718065.1 Chitinivibrionales bacterium
CGTGGGACTACCCGTATATCCCGACGTTCCAAAGGCGGCCCCGGAAGCGAAAATATCAAAAAAAGGGCTGACGCCAAAGGAAAATGCTCCTTGACCGGAAAAAATATCGGCGCCGGTATTGGCGGCGCCCGGGATTGCGTTTGTTTGGGAATACCAGGAGCCCGCGGCAACAAAGGTAAGGCGGCCCGCGCCCATGGCCTCGGCAGCGGCGGTCTGACTGCTGCCGTGCGTTGCATACCAGGTTGTCGTGGGGGTGGTGTCGGACCAGGCCGCCGCAGCACATGCAGGGCCGGATTGCAGGTACAGCAGTGCGCTGGTGACAAACAGAAAAAGGTCCTTCGTGCAAGAGCGTTTCATGCAATCTCCTTAGGGTAACGGAACTCGGGAACGGAAACAAAATTAAAATAAATTATGAGCACGCCAAACAAATCGTTTTTTACACGAACGGAAAATTACAAAAGCGAAAATTTTAAGGTACGGATATCGCGGCGCGCATATTCGCGGGCAAAGGGCCTTTTTTGCCGGCAAGTTTTTTAAGGCTTTTAAGCATGGCGCGAAGATCGCGGTTTTCCTTTTTGTAATAATCGTAAAACAGTTGCAGGTCGAGGGTGTAGGTGTTTTCTATTCCCAGGTAGGCGTTGTTGATGGGCGCTTTTGAAAGCCCCTTAAACGATGGCGTTTGGAAAATTGCATCATAGTTCCGGGCAAGGGAATCCTTAAAGGCCGTGATCGTCCGTTGCTTTTGCGCAATTTTATTATCCGAGGGAGTGTTGCTGTCGTAAACGTTCTTTAAAGTAAGGTACAGCGCATGTATGAGCCTGCGGCAGGTTTCTTCGTCCGCAACATATTTTTGGGCGTCGCGGTATTGCCGCGAGGAATCGCCGTATTGCGCACGGATAAATCCGAGGGCGCCTTGGTCACCGACAAAGGTCGCCAGCTCCTCGTTAAACTGTATCTGGTTTTTGATAAACAGCGTCGCGTGGGTTTGTTCATGAATGATAAGACCGGCAATTTCATATACCGAAAAATTTTCCATGAAAGAATAGACCGGGTCGGAAAAAAAACCGAGGGTGCTGAAAGCGTCGACCCGGCCGATAAAGACATCGTAACCCGCGGCCGCCAACCGGGCGGATTCCTGCTTGGCGTCCCGGCGCTCAAAAAAACCTTTATAGGGGAAACAACCGAAAAAAGGATAGCACCATTGATAAAGAGTAAAATCGGCCTTCCCCGCGGCCGAAACTACATCGACAAGATAGGACTTCGGGATGCGTACGAACGTGGTGTAATTATTGTTTTGTTTTAATCCAATGGAGTCGGCGGCGTATTGGCGGATCTGCAGCACGAGCGCCAGGAAGCGCTTTAACGAATCGGGCGTGTCCGGCGATTGCGCAAGTTTTTGGATGGGAACGGCGGCGACCCCGTAAGAAAGAATATAGTGGCCCTGTTTGAACAGATAACAGCCATTTACAATAAAGAACAAGCAGGCAAGTCCTATGACAAACCGGAATTTACGGAGATCGCGCCGAAAAAGGGTTTTCACCATCCTCCTGACCGTTTAAAACAAAATAATTCTTTTTTCGGGCAGGTAATTCTTAAAGTCTTAAAGGGGCGCTTAGCTTTTAATTATTTTAATTACATGTATTATAGAAAGCTTTTTTCCAACGGTACACGGTAATCAATGCAAGAGCCTTCCAATACCGAAAATAAAAACGCCCCATCCGGCCGAAAATACCGGCGTTTTTTCGTTCGTTTTTATGCCGGGAAGGGACTGTTCCGGCGGGTCTTTACTTCGCGCATAATCGTGCTGTTGGGCCTGGTGGGCGTTTTAGCGCTCCTGTTTCCTTTTACCGTGATCGTGCCCGATGTTGATATTCCCAAGGAGGGCGAGCTTGCCAAAGAAACCGTGGTGGCGCCCTTTACTTTTGATATTATTAAGCCGCCGGACCTGCTCGAACGCCAGCGCCACGACGCGGCCGACGCGGTTATGCGCATCATGGATTACGACAATCAGGTATTGCCCGAGGTGCGGCGCAAGCTGCTCGACCTGCAGCGTGCCATGGCCCGTTTTAAAACCGACGCGTTCGATTCGCTGCCGAAGCAGATCATCACACAAAACAGCCGGATTTTATCGCCGGTTACCTTGCAAACGCTGCGGCGCAGGCCCTGGCTTGTAAGCAGTGCCACCGACCTGGCCGACCGGATTCTGCAAAACGGGTGCGCCGAAGCGGTGCTGGTAAGCTCGCCGGCGGCGCTGGAGGAGCTGAAACGCCGCTATACCGTCTCGTTTGACAATTACCGCATTTACGATAAACCGCAGGTGGTCCTGCGCCGCGACGGCCGTTCTACGCTTATCCCGGTGGCGGTCATGCCGCTCGTCAAGGAAGTGGCGCTGGAAAATACCATGAGCGCCTTAAAAAACAATCCTTCTTTCGATGGCGACGCGCTCGCCGCCCTGTATGACGTCCTGAACGTTTTCTTAATGCCCAATGTTTTATGCAACGACAACGAATTCGCCCTGCGTCAACAGAACGCCCGCAACACCGTTCTTTCCATAAAGGGCAAGGTGGCCAAGGAGGCCGAGATCGTCCGCAAGAACCAGGTGGTCACGGCCGATGTCGTCGAACAATTGCGCTCCCTTAAAAATTCGCTTTTAAACGCAGAATCGGTAGGCGGCCTGACCCGGATCATTGCCGGCAACGCCGGGCGCTTCCTGCTGTTGCTTTTAGCGCTGTCTTTTTTAGTTGTCTATATTGTCAAGGACTTTCCAAAAGTCATCGCGGATCGGCGCCTATGCCTGGCGTTGGCGTCCATAATTACCCTGCAGTTTGCCATCGTGCGGCTCGGCGCCTTTGTGGCGGGACGCCTTTTTGAAGGCGGCGGGGGAGAAACGGCGCTTTACACAGCGGAATTCGTGATCCCCGCCACGGTCGCGGCCATGCTCGTGACCCTGCTTTTTTCCGAAAGGCTGAGCATCGGCGTCGCCATTTTTTGCGCCGTGGGGTATGGACTCATGCAGGGTTTCTCGCTGGCGCTGGTTTTGTTCGGGTTGTTTGGCGGGATCACCGCGGCTATCGCCATAAAAAACGTGCGTTATCGCTTTGATTTTTTCAAGGTTCTCGCGCCGATCCTTCTCGTGCAGGGTGTTTTTGTGGCGCTCTTTCATGTTGCGGTTTCCCGATTTGCCCCGGAGGAAATCCTGCGCGACTGGGAGTATACCCTCATCGGGTGCGTCGTATCGGTAATTCTGGCGGTCATGGCCACGGCGCTTTTTGAAACGCTTTTTGATATTACCACCGACATGAAGCTCATTGAGCTTGCCGATATGAACCATCCGGTGCTCAAGCGTCTTTCCATCGAGGCTGCGGGTACCTATAACCATAGCGTTTTGGTAGGCAATCTGGCGGAATCCGCGGCCAAATGCGTGGGCGCCAATGCTCTTTACGCGCGGGTGGCGTCGTATTACCATGATATCGGCAAAATTCCCAAGGCCGATTATTTTATCGAAAATGCCGTGGGCGATAAAAAGGGGCATGCGCGCCTGACGCCGGCCATGAGCGCCCTGATAATTTCCTCGCACATCAAGGAGGGTGTCGCGCTTGCCAGGAAATACCGGTTGCCGCGCACCATTCACGAAACCATTCTGCAGCACCATGGCACCGGCACGGTTTCGGTATTTTACCAAAAGGCGCTTAAGCAGAACCCTCTCAACCCGGTCAAGGAGGATGATTTCCGCTATTCCGGCCCCATGCCCCAGACGCGCGAGAACGCCATCATCATGCTGGCGGATTGCGTGGAAGCCGCTTCGCGCAGCTTGGGAAGCAGTTCGCCGAGAATGCTGCGCGATCTCGTTAAAAAAATCATCGAGGAAAAATTCATGGCCTCGCAATTCGAACAGTGCGACTTGACCCTGCGCGATCTTGACAAAATCGTGCAGGGGTTCATGCCGATTCTCCAGGGTATGTTTCATACCCGCATCGGCTATTCCGAAAAATAACCAAGGAGTAAACCTATGCAGGAAAAAAAACCGTTTGTCCGCAAGCATTTTTTTATCAACCGCCAGCTTCAGGGACGCTATATGCTCACCTTTATCGTCCCGATGCTCGTCATGCTCGCGTTTCTTTTGTTCACGCTTTTTATG
>JAQUMP010000398.1 GCA_028718065.1 Chitinivibrionales bacterium
CGGCCTGCACAAAAAACGCTACGATCCGGCCTGGATGCCGGGCCATGCGACCGAATTTTGCCGGCCGTCTTTTGTACGGCTTTTGTCGGAAACCGGTTTCCGATTAGTAAAATGGCAGACCTATTCGCACAAACCGGTCATGAATTGCATCTACGCTGGAATCCCCGTCGGCAACAAGGCGCGCGCCCTGATCCGCAAAATCTCCTGAAGCTTTTTTAATCTTTTGCTACTTTTTTATGACCATAAGCCTGCTGAACTTGTAAACATTCGGGTTGGCGTTATCGATGCTTTCCAGATAGGCATTCACGGTTTCGCCGGTTTGCAGGGCCTGCATCAGCGCGGCATAAATCACTTTGGCATTTTCCGGCATGTCGCTGCCGCTGGCCGGCGTATACTCAAAAACATACTTGACGCTGTCGCTGACAAATATAATGGAATAATCGGGCAGATTAATATAGACCCGGTCGACCTTAACGCCGGTGTTCTCGGCGGAATACTGATTGAAGCCGGTAATCCAATGGGCCACAAACCCCGCTGAGCCGCTGCCGATCCAGGAGGCGGAACTCAGACAAGGGAGGCAGAGCATTAAAAAGAAAATAACGGCTCGCGAGGATTTTTTGTGTATGATTTTCATGATGATTCCTTTGGCCCTTGATTTGTTTCTTTCGGGCCCCTTAGAATAAAAATATATCAACTTCGCATCTTCCCCACTGTTTTTTTTAACTTGCTGCCCGAATAAAACGGTTACTATAACTAAGAATACGATTTAGGTTGACGTTTCGCAAGCAAAATGGCCGATAATAAGGACATATTTCGCCGCATTCGCGCCGTTAAAATGCGCGGCAACCAAACCATATATTGATATTATGTTTTCGCATTGTTCAACATTATTCATTCTCTTTTTATTTTGTCAGCATCAGCGGCGCCGTCTTTTCACCCGCATCCGAAACCAAGCGCGCCACAAGGCATCCGTGCGCATGCGTAAACTTATCCAGCGCAAAAGAATATGTTCCCGCCGATAATTTCTTATCGGCAAGCACTGCGGCGATTTTTCGGCCGTTTAAACCGAAAATTTCCAGAGTGATGGATTGCGCGGAAGGCAGAGAAAGCGTGAGCAGCTTGGATGAACGCTCAAAAGAAACGGAGGCGCGATTAACGGTTTTTAACGCGCTCAACACCACCGCCGTAGCCGACTGCACCGTGACCTGACCCACGCGCTCCGGCAGGAACGCAATCGCCGGACAAAGCATACCCGGCGGGCAGTAATAGATTTGCAATTTGTTAATACTGTAAGTCCCTGCCATAAGCGGTTTGGAGTGGAACGGTATCCATTGCCCCAAACTGATGCAGTCGCAGGCCGCACACGCTTCATAGGAGAACGATAGATAAATATTCGTATCGGCGACCAGCACCGTATCGTAGTGCACCGTTCCGCCGCAGCCCAGATTTGCGACAAAGAGCGAAAAGTCCAGAGAATCGTTGATTGTCGGCGTCAACGGCGTGCAGGTAACCGTGTCTTTTCCCGGATTAACCGCCGTTGCAACGGTAAAGGATTTTACGATGGCGCCGCTTGCGCTGTCTAAAATGGAGTAGCTGCCGGCCGGCAGTTTGCCGAATTTGAATTGCGGACCATACTCCACGGAATCGGCTTGCGCGATACAGGCAATGCCAAGCACTAACGCCTGATATTTAATGATAATGAACGAGGCGGCAACACCCGATGCCGCTGCGATCCGGAACGTGGTAGCGTATCGCGGATAGCAGGTCTGGTTGGATTTTCCCTTGACAAGCCAGAACGACACGCTGTCGGCCGTGGTCGGGCTTGCCGGCGATAGGCGATATTGGGGATAAAGCGGCGCGACGATGGCCGCCCGGCTTGCAGAAATTACCGCGGCAAAACCGAGCATGGCGGCCAGACACAAAACACGTAAGCCTTTTTTCATAAAACCATCCTTTGGGTTAGAATTAATATTTTAAAAACAACGACACTCTCTATAAAAAACGTTGCAAGTTTAATGCCAATCTACAAAAAAAAAGAAAAAAATCGCAGATACCTTATTTTAAGTATCTGCGATTTTCTAAACTTCGTCAAGTTCCTATCAATAATCGTTACTTAACCGGAGCTCCCGCCGGAATAATCGGCTGCGGCTGCGGTACCGGCGCAACAGGATCGGTCGGAAGCTGCGGCGGCACAATCACTATAGGAGGCTGCGGTATCGGTGCAATAGGATCGGTCGGCGGCACAATTGGAGGCCGTGCTATCGGCGCAGTAGGATCGGTCGGCGGCACAATAGGAGGCCGTGCTATCGGCGCAGTAGGCGCCGGCATATTCGGCAGAGGCTGTGGCATCGGAGCAATACCATTAGGAGCACTTGACGAAGAGCCATTGCCCGTTACGATCGGCAGTGTCGTGGATAAAGGAGCCACCTCAGTTTTAATGAGACTTTTTGTCGGCATAACCGGCTGCGTCGGCGCCGGTTCACAAACTTTTAGGCCACTATTAAGAGCGGCCGGCATAACAATACCGGGAAGATCAGCGCCGCCGGCGTTGTCTTGGGCCTTAATTCCGCCGGCGCCTGCCAATGAAAGCATTGCCGCGGCAGCTATGGCTACTTTGGCGTTTGTATTAAACATAAAAACTCCTTTGAAAATGTGATGGTTTGTTATTCTTTCCATGGCTATTTACTAATGCAACGTGCATGCCACACTCATAACGTGTTGATATATAAAGGCCAACAAGAAACGGCCAAAAACAAAAAACGGGAACTGCTTCCCGGCGTTTTTTTTTGATTTTTGTAAAATCATTAAAAATTAAAGCTTTACAATTTCATAAATCCTCCGGGAAATAGTTCCCTTCTGGCCGTCAATTCAGGTATCGCGACGTACATTCTTTACAAACACAAATTCGCCCATGTATGGATTGAAAGACGATGAAAAAGATCGTATATTGATATGCGTCCCAATATTATGGCATGCATTATGCTTTACTCATAGCGTGTTCTTATTTTCATTCGGCAAAAAGCGTTTGATAGGATTTAAAAAATGCGCGTTGGCAATTTTTTGCATGTACCACCGGGAAAATTATCCCGTTTTATCCTGCTGCTTCTGACTCTATTCATTTCACAATCGCCGATAAAGGGACAAACACTATCGGAGGTTCCCGTCGGACAGAACGATGCTGATAGGGTTTCTAATAATGCAGATATCATTGGCGACGCAAAAAAGGCTTTCAGGGCAGCTGACTTTGCCGGAGCCGCGGAACTTTTTAAGCAGGCGGCGGACCTTGGCCAAAATCGGCATGTTGCCTATTATTATCTTGCAATGATCTGCGAAAAACAAGGCAGACTCGACCAAGCGCTTGACTATGTGGGAAAGAGCATTCGGATAGGAGGCGCGCTTATGGAGCACTGTCTCTATCTTAAAGGCGTCTATTTGTTTTCGCTTAAAAAAACCAAAGAGGCGGACAAAATATTTACCCGAATTCTCTCCGAATATCCAGAGAGCCGTTATACTCAATCCTGCAATGAGTTTTTAGCGTCCATCCGCGGCAACGCTCCATCCATAAAACCAATACCGGATTATTTCCCTTCGCTGCAATACCGTCTTGGAGGCAATCTGGAACAAACGACCAACCTTGCGCTCCCTGCGGAGCAGCAGGCCGCCTGGAATTCGGGCGATACGGGCAGGGGAATTATGGAAGGCAAGGGCGACGCCTCGTTAAATGTTTTCTGGAAGTTAAAATTAAAAGACCACACTTTTTACCCGGCCCTTTCGGTATCGGGAACAACCTTGACCGCCACCCAAAGCCGCAACTTTCTTTTTGGAATCGGATCATTGACATACGTGTATCAACCTTCGGCGCGGTTGTCATTTACAAGCCGGATACGGGGCGATGATATTATTTATGGCAGCACGTTTTCGGAAACGGGCGGCAGGCTTGAATTGGCGGGCGAGGTTTTTCCGCTTGCTTTCTTGCGTTTTAACGGGGAACTTTCCGGATTTATTGTCCATCACCCGGAAAATTGGAATTATTTGGATGGCCCCGGCCTGGGAGGAACTTTCGGCGGCAGCATTTACCTTTTTAAAAAAAAGGTGCGCGCCGGCCACTTCTA
>JAQUMP010000399.1 GCA_028718065.1 Chitinivibrionales bacterium
GGCGATGGGCTTAGTTACCGCGGCCTCGTTTTCGCAAAGGACCCGTAACGGCATCATTATTCTTGTATGGGCCGCCGCCATTCCGGCCATGATTGCCCCTTATTGGTTGGGCCACTTTCACGGCGTCTATCTGATTGTTTGTCTCGCCGCTGCCCTGCCCCTGCACGCCCTTTGGCTCCGGCGCTTTTTGCGCCGGGCGAGCAAACCGGAATACTCCCTGGTTTCGCTCCTTATTAAATGCGAAATGTCCGCCGGGCTTATCGCCCTGGCGCTTGACATGCTGCTAACCAAATAAAAAAAGGCAGCGATTTTTCACACTGCCTTTTTGTAAACAACAACCAACAGGATCGGATCAGGCCTCCGGCGCGGCGGCGACGGCCTCCTCCTGAAGGTCCGTCTCGGCATTCTTGGCCCCTTTGGCGCCCTTGGCGGCCTTGGGAGCGGCGGATTTTACCGGCACGTGCGCGGCAAGATACTCGCCCAGCGCCGATTCATCTTTGCCTTTAAAATAATCGCCGATGCTTAAAATTATCTTGCGGCCGTCCAGGTCGAACTCAATTACCCGTGCGGGGACTTTGTCGCCGACTTTGTAAACCTCCGACGGGTGGTCCACCGGTTGCCCGAGTTGACCGATAGGAATAAAGCCTTCGAGCTCCTCGGTAAGATTAACCACCAACCCGCGATCCAGGATACGCGCGACCGTAGTTTCCATTTCCGTGCCCACGGCGAACTGGCTGGTAAAACCGCCCCACGGGTCGTCGGTGAGCTGTTTTATCCCCAGGCTGATACGCCGTTTGCCCACGTCGATATCCAGGATTTTTACATCGACCACATCGTTCTTTTTGAGCAATTCACCCGGATGATTGATCTTTTTGGTCCATGACATATCGGAAATATGCACGAGGCCGTCCACGCCTTCCTTGAGCTCCACGAAGGCGCCGAAAGCGGCAATGTTGCGCACCTTGCCCTGCATTATCGTACCTATTGGAAATTCGTTGGGCACGTTCTGCCAGGGGTCCGGTTCGAGCTGCTTAAAGCCCAACGAAATTTTTTCGTTGTCTTTGTCAAGTTTGAGCACCACGGCTTCCACGATGTCGCCGATGCCCACGATCTTGGACGGGTGCTTGATATGCTGCGTCCAGGACATCTCGGAAATATGGATTAAGCCTTCGATGCCTTTTTCCAGCTCCATAAACGCGCCGTAATCGGTGATCGAAACGATCTTGCCGCGCACCCGTGTGCCCTCGGGAAATTTATTTTCGATGCCTTTCCAGGGATGCTCGGAGAGCTGCTTGAGACCGAGAGAAATACGCTCCTTGTTTTCATTAAAATCCAGCACCTTGACCGTGATTTTGTCCCCAATGACGACGATTTCGGAGGGATGGTTAACGCGGCCCCACGACATATCGGTGATATGCAGCAGGCCATCCACGCCGCCCAGGTCTATAAATGCACCGAAATCGGTAATGTTCTTGACCGTACCTTCGCGTATCTGGCCCTTTTCCAGCTCGGCCAGGATTTTTCCGCGCAACTGCGAACGGTCCTCTTCCAGGATCACGCGCCGCGACACGACGATATTGCGGCGCATTTTATTGATCTTGATGATCCGGAATTTATACGTTTTGCCGAGGATGGAATCCATGTCCGGGATCTGGCGCAAATCGATTTGCGAGCCGGGTAAAAAGGCGTCGACGCCGAAAAGATCGACCACCACGCCGCCCTTGATCCGCCGCATCACGCGGCCTTCGACGGTTTCGTTATTTTCAAAGGCCTTAAAAATAACTTCCCATACTTTTAAGAAATCGGCCCGCGACTTCGACAGATTGATCTGGCCTTCGCTGTCTTCCACCTGTTCCAGGAAAACGTCGATCTCGTCGCCGATTTTATAACTAGCGATATTTTTAAATTCGTAGAGCGGGATAACGCCTTCGGACTTAAAATTGACGTCGACAAAAACCTCTTTGTCGGTGATACGCAGGATTTTGCCTTTAACGATGCTGCCTTCGGCGACATTATCGAGCGAAGATTTGTAATCTTCTAAAAGATTGTCGACTTCGCCGGGACGATAAAAACTTTCTTCGAATTCGGCAAGGTCAATGGAATTTCCGTTGGCGTCGATGCCCGAAGGCGCTGCTTGATTTGGGGTTAACACGTCTGACATAATACCTCGAACTTGGGTTAAGGGTGAATGGATATTATTTAATTACAAGAACATTTTTTTAAAAGATTTCTCTTAACCTCACCCCAACTCCCCTGCCCCTCTTCCCCTCTCCTATCGGAGAGGGGAAGAGGGGTGGTCCTGAGCGTAGCCGAAGGACCGGGGTGATGAGGAGAGGTTTACAATTTAATCTTATTTTTTCCGGTCGCGTTCCACCGTGTCGATAATAAAACTTACCTGCTGCTCGATGGAAAGATCGGTCGTGTCGATTTCGATGGCGTCGTCCGCCTTGCGCAGGGGACTAAGGGCGCGGCCCGAATCCTTACGGTCGCGCTCGTCAATTTCGGCCATGAGCTCCGGCAAGGTTTTTTTCTGGCCGAGGCTGTTAAAATCTTTTTGCCGCCGCGCCGCCCGCGCCGCGACCGAAGCCACCATAAAAAACTTATATTCTGCCTTGGGAAACACCACCGTGCCGATGTCGCGGCCTTCGCATACTACCGATTGAGAGCCGCCTAAGGAGCGCTGCTGGTTCACCAGCGCCTCGCGCACGACTACCGGCGCGCAATAATCCGAGACGTTTTTGGTGACCGCATCGCCGCGGATTTCTTTGCTCACGTCCTCGCCGTTCATCCATATCTTCGTGGAGGGCGGCGTTCCGGAAAATGAAATTTCGGTTTCCCTCACGATTTTTGCGAGCCCGGCGTTGTCGTCGGCTTTAATATTTTTACGCAGGCAGGCAAGCGTAATAACGCGATACATGGCGCCGGTATCAAGATGCACCATGCCCAGGCGCGAGGCAACTAACTTTGCCGTGGTGCTCTTTCCCGATCCCGCCGGTCCGTCGATGGCAATGACCATTCTTACCGATTAGTTTAAAAAAGGTATAATCGACCAAATTTTATCAAATATACTTGGTGCAGTGCATTTTCGTCAATGGATTATATTAAATGGCCAGAAATTCTGCGGGCAAGAAAACCGATATGCCGGGGCATTTGTGCGTCGGAAAATGTTTTTTATTTCCCGTAATGAGTATTTTAGATTTTGACGACAGAGCGCATTCATAAAAACATCGGTCTTTTTCGTCGGGGAGTTTAACGTGAATGAGGGGCGCCATTGTCTGCCGTCCGATGGCTACAAAAGCCGCCAGCAATTCTTCGATCACCTGCATGGGAAAAGCGAATTTTGGGCGCTTGAGCACATCGCGATATTCATAAAGAATCCGGTCATCGAACACCGGTGTAATGCTGTTATTAAAAACAAGATCGATTATTTTACCGGGGGGGCTGTTTGCATAAAGCAAGCCCGAAACAAGAACGTTGGTATCAAGGACAACTTCCATGGGTGAGCGCTTAGCGGTTTTTGCGGCTTTTGATAATTTCCGCCTCAATCTCTTCTGGAAGTAAACGAGACGTACCCAGTTTCTGGGCTTGCTCTCTTAGTTTTGAAACGGCCACGGCACCACGGGCCAGGGCATCAACGCGCAATTCGTCTTCCAGGGTGCTGCCTTGAATGTCCGTAAGCAGCGCAATCGGCCTTCCCGTGGATGTAACAACCATTTTGCCGTTTCTTTTAAGCCTGCGCCAAACTTTACCGGGATTAATCCTGAATTCCCTTACCGCAACCAAATCCATAGCACCTCCTGTAGGACACATGTCCTACATAATAATATACCATATTTCCGGCTCAGGCGCCAGGATTTTCGTGCGGTTTTATCGGTTTGAACGCTTATTTTACCAACACTAATTTCTTTTCAATAACCATGGAGTTGGTTGCAAACCTTGCAAAATAGACGCCGCCGGGCAGCCTCTCAAGTCCGGCGACCCGGCGGCCCTTGACGTCCACGATACTCAGTATTGCGCCTAATGACGATGCATTGTCTTTCCGGATGTTTTTGTTTTCAACCGAAGTGGCTGCGCCCTGATACATCATGCTTGCCAGGGATTCGCCTGGACC
>JAQUMP010000400.1 GCA_028718065.1 Chitinivibrionales bacterium
CGACGGGCGTCAGGACGCCCGTGCGGCCCACCTGGACGGTGATGTCCCGCAATACGGTTTCCGCGCGCTCGCTTTCGTATTTGTAGGCGATGGCCCAGCGCGGGCTCTTGGCGGTGGCGCCCAGGCGCTCCTGTTGCGCGAGCGAATTCACCTTTATTACCACGCCGTCAACCGGAAACGGCAGCGTATGCCGCCTGGTCCGCCATGTTTCGCAAAAGTCAAGAATCGCGTCGACGTCGGGGAGCGCCGGCGAATGGAGCGCCACCTGCAGGCCCAGGCCCTGCATGAACGCAAGGTTTTCAAGGTGCGTTGCGGTATGCGCTTCGCTTAAAAGCGTGTAGGCGCTAAAACTCAGGGTGCGCCGCGCCACCTGGGCCGGATCGAGCAGCTTGAGCGTGCCGGCGGTGGCGTTGCGCGGATTTTGCAGGGGCCGCTGGCCCTCCTCGGTAAGCGCGGCGTTAATGCGCGCGAACGCGGCAAAGCTCATGAACACTTCGCCGCGCACCTCCAGCGGGGCGGCATAATTAATGGACAAGGGAACGCTTTTGAGCGTGCGCACGTTAACGGTAACATCGTCGCCCGTTACGCCGTCGCCGCGGGTAATTGCCGCTACCAGGGCGCCCCGGTCGTAACGCAGCGCGGCCGCCACGCCGTCCATTTTAAGTTCGCCTACAAACGCAAGCGGCCCGTCGGCGGCCGTTTTTTGCACGCGCTCCACCCAGGCCCGCACCTCGTCCGCGGCATAGGTATTGTCGATGGAGAGCATGGGCCGGCGATGAGGCGCTTTTGTAAAGGCGGCGGTCTGGTCGTTGCCCACGCGTTGCGTGGGCGAAGTGCTCGTTAAAAACTCGGGATGTTTTATTTCGAGCGCCGCGAGCTCGGCATAAAGCCGGTCGTATTCGGCGTCGGTCATGATCGATTCGCCGGCGCCGTAATAGGCCGCGTCCGCCGTCTGAATGGTTGTGCGCAGTTTATCGATGCGGGATTTTGCGTCAGGGGCGGTCATGGAAATTAAGCTCTTCAAAAACCATGGCGCCCGCGCCCAGCACCCCGGCGTCCTCGCCCAGCTCCGCCGCAACCACCGAACAGCGCGCGGCGATTTCCGGCCAGCAGTACCGCGGCACGAATTTTAGGACCGTATCGATGATGATCCGGCCGGCCTTCATGACCCCGCCGCCCAGCACGACCCGGTCCGGCGAGAAGGCGTTCAGGATAATACCGATGGCCACGGCCAGCTTTTCGCAGGCGTATTCATGCACGCGCAGGGCGACGGGGTCCTGCGCGAGCACGTATTCGTAAACGGTTTTTGAAGTAAGGGCGGCGGGGTCCTTGAGCGTTTCCTTGACAAAAGGGGTCAGCTCCTGCGGTCCGGCCTCGGCGCAAAAACGCACGGCGGCGGCCACGATGCCGGGAGCGCTGGCATATTGTTCCACGCAGCCTTTAAGGCCGCAGGTACATTGCCGCCCGTTGGTTTCCACGATCAGGTGCCCGAATTCACCGGCCATGCCGTGTGAGCCTTTGTAAAGATGATCGTCGGCCACGATGCCGCCGCCGATGCCCGTCCCCAGCGCCAGGCACACTAAGTTTGGAATGCCGCGCCCCGCGCCGAATTTGTACTCCGCGAAGGTGGTAACGGTCACGTCGTTGCCGGCCACCGCGGGCAGATTGAATTTAGCGCGAATTGCCTCATACACGGAGGTGCCTTTCCAGCCGGGAAGATTTTCGGCCCCGCCGATGACAACGCCGTTGTGGTCCACAAACCCCGGCGTGCCCAGACCGACGCCGATGATATGGTCCTGCGCACCCTCTTTCTTAATAAGGTGTTCGATCAATTTAAAAATATTATCCAAAACCTTTTGGCCGCCCTTATGCGCTTCGGTCGGGATGCGTTTTAAATGCCGGTACTTGCCCGCGCCGTTCATCACGATGCCTTTAAGATTCGTGCCACCCAGATCAATCCCGATCGCTGATTTTTCCATGACGAAATCCCATTAAGACTGCGGCGATAAAAATTAAGGACAATCTTTAAAATACGCTTTTGCGGGACCCAAATGAAAGTTCTCCCCTGCAACTTTAATATATTTTGTCTTTTATGGCCCGCCATAACAAGAAGCACAAGCCGCACCATTGCATTCATCATCCCCAGCATATCGCCCGCGGCCGCTGCGTGCGCTGCCATGCCTGGATCTGCGCTCAATGCGGACGCTTCAGCAACGGCCGTTTTGCGTGCGTCGCGGCGTGCGCCGTTGCGCCGCAGGAAACGAAAGACCCCGCGATCGTCCTAACGGCCCCGCACTACTTTACGGAACCGGAAAATGTTATTCCCGGCCGCAAACCCGGGCGAAAATGGCCGCACGTTTCCTTGGTTTCGATTTTGCTGCCTGCCGCTGCTCTGCTCGGCCTGGCCGGATTGATTTTTGGATTATGGACCGCCCGTGAAAACAAGCAACTCCGCGCGGAAAACAGGACCTTACAAGAACACCGCATGCAGCTTATCGACCATATTAAAAACGCCAACGAAGAAACATCTAAACTGCAGGAACGACTGGCAAGCGCGTCCGTCAATACAAACCGGCCACCGCAAAAGGCCCCGCCGTCGCAGAATACGCCGCTCGCCGTCAATATCGATCTCACCGGTAGCGGCCCCGCCGGTCTGCCGCTCTCGTTTGCAAACGGTACCACCGCCCGGCGCCTCGTCGCCCTTACTTTCGACGGCGGTTCTTTTGATAACGCCGCCGCCGCGATTCTGGATACGCTCAAGGCCCGCCAAATAACCGTCACGATTTTTGCCTCGGGCGAATTTATAAACCGCTACCCGGAGCTCATCCGCCGCATGCTGGCCGAAGGTCATGAAATCGGCAATCATACCGAACACCATCCGCATCTCACCGATTACGAATCTTCGCATATTCAGCGCACCTTGCCCGGCGTAGCGCGCGATTTTCTCTGCCGCGAACTGGCGCAAGCCAACGCAACTTTTTTTCGCCTCACGGGCCGCCAACTTATGCCCCTGTGGCGCGCGCCCTATGGTGAAATCAACGGGCGCATAGCATCGTGGGCGCAGGAGTGCGGTTACATTCATATCGGCTGGCGCCAGGGACGTTCCTGGCGCCAGAACCTTGACAGCAACGATTGGATCGCCGACGAAAACGAAAAGGGTTATCACAGCCCGCAGGAGGTGCTCCAGAAAATCCTGAGCGTGGCGCACGCCGCGCCCGACGGCATCAACGGCGGCATTATTTTAATGCACCTGGGCACGGAACGCAAAGACCAGTCCAAGCAGGTGCACCGCATTCTGGGTCAGTTAATCGATTCGCTGAGCGCGCTCGATTACAGTATTGTTCCGGTTAGTCAACTGCTGCGGGAGTCCGGCGTTACTATTGCATCGCTGCCCGCGCGCGATAGCAGCGGACTAAAAGCGCCCGCGCCTTAATGGTATTGCACTGGCGGGATGTATTTTCAAAATATAAGCAAACCATGAACCTTGAACTCTTCATAATACGCATTCCCGTTATCTTAATCGCCCTAACGGTCCACGAATATCCCCACGGCTGGGTCGCGTATTTACGCGGCGACACCACGGCCCGCAATAGCGGCCGGCTCACCTTAAATCCTCTGGCGCACCTGGATTTCTTCGGCGCGGCCATGATGCTCCTGGGGCCGTTCGGCTGGGCCAAGCCCGTGCCGGTGAATGCCGATAATCTTTACAAGCCGCGACGCGACATGATTTTTGTCGCGGCCGCGGGACCGCTTTCCAATATTGTCATGGCCATCGGCTTTGGCCTTTTAATCCGCTTTTCGGGCGCCGGCTTAGGCCACGAAATTTTTAATAACGATTATTTCCGCGTTTTCCTCCAGCTTTCCGTTCTGCTCAATTTAGGTCTATCGTTTTTTAATCTAATTCCAATTCCTCCGCTCGACGGATCGCAGATCCTCATGGGTTTTTTACCGCCGCGGCGGATTTCCACTTACCTGCGGACGATCCGCTTCGCCCCGACTATTTTTCTTGCTCTTATCGTCGCCGAATGGGCGTTTCATATACCGCTCTTTTCGGCCATCATCGACCCGCTCTGGAAACCATATTTAGCGTTTTTC
>JAQUMP010000401.1 GCA_028718065.1 Chitinivibrionales bacterium
GGTGAGAAAAAACGCACTAACCCTTTCCAAAATCCAACATAGAAAAATCCTTAAGCCTGCGGGCGATGGTTTTTACCTGGCCTATTTTAGCAAGTCGCAGGAGCGTAAAAAGCTGGCGCGGCCGGAGGTGAAAGCGCCGGAAAGCCCGCGAGCGCGCCTGGGCAAGATATTCGGCCGTCAGGCCTTGCGGAATAAACCCGGCTTCCTGGTAGCTGCGCTTGTTAAAGTACGAAATGTCAAACGGGCCAAGCTCGTCCCACAGGGCCGAACCCGGCAAAACGTCCAGCAGCAGAAACTGGGCCTTGTGCAGCGGGGCCGCCATGACAAAATCCATGGTTTCTTTTATGGTTTCCGCCGTTTCGCCGGGCAGGCCGAAAATTATAAATGCCTGGGTGATAAGCCCGGCGCGCGCGGCCATGGTTATCGCCGCGCGCATTCTGGCAAGGTCCGTTTTTTTACCGATATTGTCAAGGATTTTCTGGGAGCCCGATTCGATCCCAAAGGCCACGCTGTAGCAGCCCGCCCGCCTCATGAGCCGCAGCAGCGGCGGCGCGACCGCGTCCACGCGGATGCCGTTGGGCAGCGCCCAGCAAATGTTAAGCTTGCGGCGCAGAATTTCCTCGCAGATTAAAACGGCATGCTCTTCCTTGAGCGTAAAATTGTCGTCCTCAAAATGGATTTCACGCACGCTGAAATCGCGGACGAGCATTTCGATTTCGTCAACGACATTCGGGGCCGAGCGGAAGCGGATCGTGTTCCGCCAGATGCGCGGGCTGGCGCAAAAGCTGCACGAAAACGGGCAGCCCCGCGTGGAAATTACCGGCGCCACCGGAAATTTCCGCACAACGCCGCCGTGGGGCGCCTTTGGATACGTGCGCGGATTAATCTGGTCCCAGGCCGGAAACGGCAATTCGTCAAGACTCTTAAAAAAGGGGCGCGCAGTCAAGGTGCTTTGGCCTTTGCCCAGAACACCGGCAATTGCGGAACCATTTTCGCCGCGGCCGAGCGCCAGCACCAGCTCGGTTAGGCTTTGCTCGCCTTCGCCGACAATCGCATAATCCGCGCCGGTAACTTCGAGGGTTTGCCGGGGCATAACCGTAGCGTGCGGCCCGCCGATGCATACTATTTTCCCCAACTGCTTGAGCCGCGCCGTCAGGTCGATTACCGCATGTAAATAGGCGCTCATGCAGAATATGCCCACACTATCGGCCCTGGCGCAGCGGGCGGCAAGAAGATTGTTGCCGATATTTTCCTTGAGCCCGTCGATAATCGTCGTGGCTATGCCGTTTTTACGCATATAAGCGCAGACATAGCCCATCCCCAGCGGCGGGGTGATAAGATGGGAATGGTAGCGGGGCCGTGTTAAGATAACGTTCATGCGCGGCCTACCGTATTCCAATGGTCTTGAGCACGTTAATAATAGAGCGGGGCGAAAGCGAAAACAAAAAATTGTATTCCAGATAGCAGGGAAACAGGCACCCGTCTTTACAAGAAAGAGCCGGCATCTGCCGGAAAGCCTCTTTAAAACCCAGGGCGCAGGCATTGGGCGCCCTCAGGCGCCCGGTAACGGGCGAGCAGGGGTACACGTCGCCGTTGGTATCTACAAAACAGTACCTTTTTCCGGCAAGACAAGCCTGCGCCCGCGCATTCACGCCCTCTTTTATCTGGTCAAGATACAAATAAGAATTGGCGACCAGCGCCCCGTCTTGCTTTTTTTGAATAATTTTTTTTATGGCCGATTTGAACATTTCGGGCGAAGGCGCCAAAGAACCCTCCTTGGTTTTGGCGACCGAAAGGTAATATTCGTAGGAGTAGGGCTGAAAAGCCAGCGGCAATCGCACGTCCGCCGATATTTTAAAAAGTGAGTCGAGATGTTCGATGGTCGGGGCCGTCAGCACGGTCGAGGTGCAGACCGCAACGTTGTTCTGCCGGAGCACGGCGATGTCGGCAAGGAGAACATTAACCGCTGCTTTGCCGGTAAGGTCATGCACTTCCTGAGGGCCGTCGAGGCTTACTAAAATCATATCGGCGTTTTTAAGATCGTTGCGGCGCCGGCGCAGAAGTGTCCCGTTGGTCGTGAGCGATACGAACATTCCGGCCGTGCGGGCCGCCGCAATGAGCGCGCCGATGTCGTTTCTAAGCAGCGGCTCGCCGCCCACAAACCCGATCCTTTTTGTTCCCGCTGCGGCCATTTCCCGGATCAGCGCCAGGATTTGTTCGGTTGAAAGCTCCTTTGAGCCGCGTTCGGGAAAGCTGCAATAGGCGCAAGCCAGGTTGCAGCGGTCGGTCACGGAGAAGGTCACCGAAAGCGGCCGTTTTTCTCCGGTGAGCGCGGTGCGCAGGACGGCCAGGCCGATGCGGATTTTTTTTAGCATGGCGGCTATTGTTCCCATCGGTCAATTTCTTTTTTGCGTTGGCGCAGAACCATGGCGCCGATTTTTTTAAGGCCGAACGCAAAATAGTTGAGCCACGCGCGCGGCGACGGATCGTTTAAGAGCACTTTGGCGAGATAGGCAGGCCGAAAGATGACTTTTCTGAGCGCACCGGCGCGCAATTGCGCTACCTGTTTTTCCGTAAGATAAAGCGTTTTGGGTATAAAACCGGCATAGTCGAAATCGTTTACAACCGCCCTTGGCAGCAGACCCAATTCCCGCGCCGTGCGTTCCAAAGCCGTGCCGGGGTAGGGAATGCAGTAGCGTATTTCGTAAAAATCGCCGCCCAGGCGGCGCAGGAAATCAATGGTGTCGCCGATTGTTTTTTCGCTGTCCCACGGCAGCCCGATCAGGGAATGCACCAGCGTTTTTATCCCGGCCGCGCGGCACAGCGCCACGGCTTGCCGGGCCTGCGAAAGGCTTGTTCCTTTGTGTGTTTTGTCAAGTATTTCCTGGTTGCCCGATTCTATGCCGAAGGCTAAAAGCCAGCACCCGGCCTGTTTCATGAGTCCAAGGCACTCTGCATCGAGCATGTCCACGCGCGTGGTAGAAACCCAGCGCACCGGCAAATTTCGCTTTTTAATTTCCCGGCACAGATCGGCCACCCAGGGCCTGTCGGCGGTAAAGGTGTCGGCGCGCAGGAAAAAATCGGCGATGCCGTATTTCCGAAAGCACTCTTCTATTTCGTCAACAATATTCCGGGCGCTGCGCTGCCGCAGGCGCGCCCCGGCAACCACCTGCGCCAAACAGAAAATGCAGCCGTGAGGGCAGCCGCGGGCGGCCTGGATCGTGGTCTGCGGCGCGCCGGTGTCGGGACGGCGATAATGCCGGTTATCAACAAGATGGCGCGCCGGAAACGGCAGCTCGTCCAGGTTTTTAAGAAAGGGCCGGTCCGGGTTGCGCACGATGGCGCCGTTGTTACGAAAGGTAATGCCGGCAATGCCGTCCGGCGGATCGCCGCGGCCGATTTCGGCCACGGCCGGTTCGGCCTCGCCGCGCAGCACGATATCGATGACCGAATGCCGTTGCATGATTTCGCGGTCGTAAACGGTGGTGTGCGCGCCCTTGACAATCGTGAGAACGGCCGGGTTTGCCCTTTTGGCGCGCTCAAGCGCCTGCAAATCGTGCGCGAGCGTCATGGAGGTTATGCTTATGAGTACGATTTGGGGCGACAAGCGCCGCAGATCGTCTTCGTAATCCTGCCAGCCTGCGCCGCTCCTCTCAACCGGATAATCCTTGATATGGCAGATCATGCCTTCGCGTTCCAGCATCGCGGCGTAATACATGAGCTCAATGGGCGGGCGCACGCTCGTGGAAATCTGATCGTCCACCGGCCCCTGGCAGCGTTCTTCGCGCACATAAAGGCCGGTGGGAGGAACCACCAGAAATGCCGAGGTATAGCGCTTGCTCATAAGGCCGCTCCTCCCGGAATTTCGGGCGGCAGGGCGGCGATAATATTGCGGATAATATCGGGCGTAAGAGGCGGCCGCTTGGGTGCCGCAAGTGCGCGATAGTCAAGAACACGTTTCAGGAAAAAGGCGCGGCTGCCGAGCATATACGCGAATTCGGGATAGCAGGCGTACATGCATCCGCGGCACTGACTAACGCGATCCCCGATCTCGCGCTCAAAATCGGCCGAACGCCAACGCTTTATAAAATCGG
>JAQUMP010000402.1 GCA_028718065.1 Chitinivibrionales bacterium
CCCGGATCCAGGAGGCCGTGCCCGAGGCAGCCAGCGCCGAGGATTTGGCCCGGTCGCATGAAGAAGAACCCCCGACGGACAATAATCAATTATCCGCCGAGGAGAATCCGCCGGAAAAACCGCAAGCGTAAATCCCGGGGCGTTCGCTCTGGGATTATTTTATCAAGGTCATGAATGTTATCACGACCACCGCGGCCGTTATTACCTTGGTAATGGAATCGATCGTATCCAAGAATATTTTATACCCATTGACATATCTGAGCTTTTGAGGCACTACCACCACGTCCCCGGCCATGAGTTTGTAATTTTCAACATTTTCCATTTGCCGCGTGACGATGCTGCCGTTGGCTTTGATGATATAAATGTTTTTTTGATCGGCGTTTTCGGTGGCGCCGCCGGACTGCTGGATATAGCGGCGCGCTTCCGAATACCTTATGTCAAGATTAAACGTGGACGGGTTAAATACTTCTCCCAGGACCGAAACCGTATTAAAATTGCGGGGAACCAGCAGCTCGTCGCCGTCCTCCAGCACCATGTTCTGATAGCTGGCGGGATCGTTAAGGTCGATAACGATCCTCCCCAGAGACTGCACCTTTTTCAGGTTCTCCAGCAGGGCTTTCTGCTGCTCAAGCAGGGCGCGCGCCTCTTCGGGATTATCTTTTGAGGCCAGTTCAGCCGAGAGGTTGTTCATCTGCATTTCGAGCTGGCGGGAATAATCTTCGGTCCGTTTCTGTTCCAGGCGCTGCACCGAGACGCGCGTAAAAATCGAGGCTGCCCGGTAAGCCTTATCGGTAAATCCGCCCGCGCGGGCGATCAGCGGCCCCATGGTTTCGCCCTCTTTTAAAATATAGGTGCCGGGATATACAAATTCGCCCTTGAGGGTTATGCGTTTTTCTTCTTCCCATCCCAGCTTGGTGCGTACAAAAACCCGATCGAGTTTTTGCAGAAGCAGGTTGGAGCCGGAATCGCTCTCCATGGCGCACTGCACGCAGAATTCGATTTTCCGGGTTGATTCTTTATTGTCAACATATTCCCTCCGGTAAAGTTCGCCGCGTTGCGGACTGGCATTTTCGGAAAGGCCCCCGGCTTGCAGGATGAGGTCTTTGACTTTCATGTTGGTGAGAAGTTTGTATTTTCCGGGGTTGGTGACGGCGCCGTCCACCGATACGCCACGGTCCGGTTCAAAATAGCTGCTGGCGAATATCACGACATGATCGCGCGATTGCAGGGTGATATTTTCGGCGCTGGTGTTTTCTTCGAGCACGGTTTTAAGGTTAAACGGAATGATCCGCGCGAGATATGAGGGTGGCTCATAACGCTCCACGACGGCATACTGGAAATAGGTTTCCGGCAGCAGTTCGCTGTAGCTTTTGACCAGATCGGCTATGCGCATGCCCGGCTTGAGCTCATACTTTCCAGGGCGCACAACGTTGCCCTCCATGTAAACCACGCCTTCGTCCATGACCACCACCGGAAAGACTTTTACGACATCGCCGTCCTGAATGTCGAACTCGGGCAGGGCTCCGCTGGGCGCCGCGGTCACGTCGAGCACGGTTTTAAAACTATGCTGCGCCATACGCTCGATCTGAATGCGGTTTGTAAACCCTCCCGGCGCAATCCCGCCCGCCAGGTCCAGCAGGGTCTTTAAGGTCGCCGGCGGCTTGAGCTCAAAAATGGCGTTGCGCCGCACATTGCCCGCCACGGCCGCCATTTGCTTTACGATAGGCACAAAAACGACGTCGTTGGGCTCCAGGCGCACGGCCCCGTCGTTCTTGCCGGAAAGCAGGAAGTCATAAAAGTCGATTTTTTCGGCGACCCGCGAGCCGCGCAGGAGCATGATTGAGCGCAGCGAGCCCATCTTCCGGACTCCGCCCGCCGCAAAGAGGGCGTTGGCGACAGTGGCCAGCGGGCTTACCATATAGAGCCCGGGCGCCGCCACCTCTCCTGCGACGTAAACCTGGATCGAGCGCAGTTCGCCCATGGCCACGGAAACATTGACTCCCTCCATGCCCGCCAGTTTTTCCGCGATATTTTTCTGCATGGTCGCAAAGGGGAGTCCGGCCACCGAGACCGGTCCGAGATGGGTGATGTTGACCATGCCGTTGCGGTCGACCGTGGCGCGCTGCTCTTCGTTGATCCGTCCCCACAGAGTAATTATCAACTCGTCGCCGGGGCCAATGGGGTAACTTGCGGGAACGGGAAACTGGTTGGAAAGCAGCGACGATGTCCCCGCTTTTTTACTGAAAAGCGCATGGCCGAAGACCTCGAGAGAATTCAGGAGCGAATCGGGAACGACCAAGTTATTGCGCAACATCTGCTCGTATATAGAGGCGCCTTCCTGGGGCAGAACCGCCGGCGCCTGTTTTTTAGCGGTATCGCCCGCCGCCCCGGTGTCGCGTCCTCCGGTGTGGGCAATTAAATTAAGCGAATCTTTTACCATCTGCTTTAAATTTTCTGATCCCGGATTGTTTTTAAGGTAGCGCTCAATGACAAACTTATCGGCCGGCGTCTGGGCGTTTAAAATACCTTGACAATACGATAACATGAGCGACATGAGAACGGCGACACGATACGCTTTTTTGAGCCGCGGACTGCTTTGAAAACTGTTCGACAAGGCAAACTCCTTGGTGTTGAACGCGAATGGATTGTAATTTAAGAATAAAATAATGTCCGCCGTTTGGCCATAAAGTTTTTCTTAATTGTATAGTTTGGGTTTGCGCCAGGCGTCGCCGTCCGCCAGGACCATACCGCGATCAAGATTTAAATGGCGATAATGGTAATGCTCGATAAGGTGTAAATCATGGGTCGCCATGATTACGGTAGTGCCCCAGCAGTTGATCTGCTGCAGAAGCGCCAGCACCTCGGCCGAAACCGCGGCGTCGAGATTGCCGGTCGGCTCGTCGGCCAGAAGCACCCAGGGATCGTTGACAATTGCGCGCGCGATACAGACGCGCTGCTGCTCGCCGCCCGAAAGCTGCTGCGGGAAAAAAGAGCTCTTGTGGCTCAGGCCCACGAGCGCCAGGACTTCAAAGACCTTGCGCTTGATCTGCCGCTGCCGGGCGCCGGTAACGCGCATGGCAAAGGCGATGTTTTCGAACACGTCCCGGTCGGAAAGAAAACGAAAGTCCTGAAAAACGATCCCCAGCTTGCGCCGCAGGTAGGGAATGTCGCGCCGCTTTATATAGCGGGAATCGTAGCCGCACACGAACACCTGGCCGCTGCTGGGCGCCTCCTCCATGTAAATATGCTTGAGCAGCGTGGTCTTGCCCGCGCCGCTCTTGCCGGTCAGGAAAATAAATTCGGCTTTATCGATAAAAAAGGAAACATCGGCCAGCGCCTGGTAGCGGCCGTCGTATTCCTTGGTCACGTGACAAAACTGGATCACGGATTTTTTTTCCTTAAAAGAAAGTGCACGCGTTCGGAACGCGCCGACCATTTATTCATGGTAAAGTTGTCCCACACGCCCATGATCTCAAACAGGTCCCGGGGGATCCGCTTTTGCAGCTCCGGAACGGCAAATACCTTCTGGCTATGGCGTTCATGACGACGGCAAAAGCAATTCTCCCGGTCCGCAAGGCGCTGCCACAGGGAAAAATCATTGTGCTGCACCCGCTGCTGTTTGTCAAAATAGCTGTGCCGCACGCAGGCGTAATCGCCCCATTCGCTGTAATCGGTAAAATCGCGGAAGTTGCGCATCGAATTATACTGGGTGGTGATATCGAATAAAAAGAGTCCGCCGTCTTTGAGTCGCGCAAAAAGCGCAGCAAACAAGCGATCGTAATCGGTCAGCTCGGGCAGATAATTAATGCCGTCGTACAGGAAAAGCGCGCAATCAAACGACCGCTTGAACGGCAGCGCGCGGCCGTCGCAGCACACGAACGGCAGCCCCTTGCTCCGGGCTTGTTGACACATGGCAAAATTCACGTCCGATCCGGTATAGTCATACCCGGCCCGGCGAAGCTTGCACGCCAGGACGCCGGTGCCGCCGCCGATCTCAAGAAGGGAGAGCGCCCCTGCCGGCGCGGGCCGGTAAAAGCGCTCAAGGGCCCGCGCGATCAGGGCGACCCACTCGTCGTAGGCGACATGC
>JAQUMP010000403.1 GCA_028718065.1 Chitinivibrionales bacterium
CCGCCCTGCAAATTGTAAGGGCTCCGCGAGCTGCATTTACGATATCGACGGAAAGAAAACGATCGTTAATGACAATCGCGAAATTGCAAGCCGCATCAGTCAATTGCCGGAAGGGGTCTACTTTTTAAGGACGCAAATCGGGAACCGGGCGGTCGGGGCAAAAATAGTCAGGGTAGGCAACGAGCTGAATTTCGGCGCTCGTTTTCCCCTTGACGGGGAGCGCTTAACCCCGGGAAAAGTTTCGGCGGCATTGCCGGACACCCTTATTTTCAACAAAAGCGGTTACCTGCCGCTGCGTATCCCTGTTTTTTGGGGGGCAACCGCGGATTTGCAGGTCTGGATGAGTCCCGCGCCGGTGGTCGTGACCTATTCCGCGCCTCCGGCGGAAACGCTTTCGCGGCAATACACGGTAACGGTCGAGGGAAAGAATGTGGCCGTTTATCGGGCCGCCACGCAACCCGCTTATGACAGCACCTATTCGTTTGCCTATTTTGATTTTTCGGGCGCGGTCACCGTAAAAGTTACCAGCCTAAAATACCCGCTTAGCAACCTTGTTGTCCGCTCCCTCGCGCCGATTTCCTACGCGGTGCAAGGGAACACCGTCCAGCTTCGTCTTGACAAACCGTGCAAGTTTACCCTTGAGCCAAAAGGCTGGAAAGGGATGCTGCACGTTTTTGCCAATCCGCTGGAGGTCAATCCTCCCAGGAAAGGCGATCCGGGCGTCATTTATTTCGGGCCGGACAGTATTTACAGGCCTTCCGGCGGCATCATCAACGTTTCGAGCGGACAAACGCTTTACATTGCGGGTGGGGCAATTGTTAAGGCCGTGATCTCCTGGAACAATTACGACGAAAACCATGTCCGCATCATGGGACGCGGCATTTTAGACGGGTCCGATTATCCGCATGGCGGCGGCCCCAACTGGTGCATGTTCGGCCTTAATACCGGCAGCAACATTACGATCGACGGCATCTGCGTCCGCGGTTCGTACGGCTGGACCATCGTTCCGGTGCAGATAGATTCCCTTTTTGTCAACAACGTCAAAATCGTCAATAGCCGGGTCCATAACGACGACGGCATCGACGTCAGCAATTGCACGCACGCCAAAATCACCGATTGCTTTGTGCGCACCTCGGACGATTGCATTTGCGCCAAGGGGATTTCCGGATTATTCACCCCTTTCGAAGACATGGAGGTAAGTAACAGTATTTTGCAGGCCGACGGTTCGCGCGGATTTTTAATCGGCTATGAGTCCGATGTGGCCGACGATTTTAAAAACATTTACATCCACGATTGCCTGGTCCAGCACTTTACCGCCGCGCCCATCGTGGTGACCTGCGCACGTGAAAAACTCATGCAACAAGTCACCTTTGAACGGATAGCCATTAACGCCGTGCGGGCCGAGGGCGAACAGGTCCCGAGCATCAAGGGCATGCTCGCCGAAATCATGCCCATGGACACTTTCGACATCAATAATAACGCAGGCGTACCGCCGGGAAATATCCGTGACGTTCTTCTCAAAGACATTTCCGTGCAAATCGACGGTGATACGAAACTTGCGATCGGCGTCAAAGGCCATGACGCCCAGCACTTGACCACCGGGGTAACCTTCGATAATTTCAGGATCAACGGCACGCTGCTGAGGCTGGACCAGGTCGACACGAACCGGTATGCTCCGGGCCTTGTGGTAAAATAAAGGGAAAAGATATATTCTTTTGTAAATAATTATCAACAGCGGGGACGGTATAGCCTGAAATTACCGGTTGTTTCTTTGGCGCGCAATATTATTAGTTGAAATTACGCGATGCTTTCACGTTCGTTATTAAAAAGAGATTCCCATGCGACGCTTTGCGTTTTCTAACAGTTATATTGTTTTGTTCTTTGCATACGGAAGAAGATGCGTCTCATCCGTTCCGGTTTCCGCGTTGGTTCTTGCGTGGGCGGCAATCATGCCCGCATGGAGCGCTCCATGGAACGGCGTTGTAAAATCCGCGATTGCCGGCGAAGACAGTCAAAGTTATAACATCTCCATCCCGGATGACGGCAAACCCGTCCGCGCCGCTATGATTTTTAACGCCTATGTGACGTATGAAAACCTGCCGAACTGGCGGAAAGTCGCCGCCGAATTTAATTGTGTTATGATCGACTTTGGCTACCTGGTCCCGCAGCCAACGCTTTCCGGCGGCGATTCCCGGCCCATGCGGCTGCTTGACTACCGGCAGGGCGATAAGGGCGGCCAACGCATCCTTGCCCTGCTCACGCAATTATCCAAAAAAATCCCCAGTCATCCGGAAATCCAGTACACCGGGATATGCCTGTATGGCTTTTCCGTGACCTCCGCCGACAACGGTTATCAGGCCCAGAAACCAATCCTCGCCAATCGCGTAGTGGCAAACGTGGCCCTGCACGAAATTGACAATGGGCAGTACCTTCCTCTGGTTTCCGTGCCGCATCTCTTTCTTTCGTCCCAGGGCACGGATCCTTATTCGCCGTTGCTCACCAACGTTGAAGGCGCCAACTTTACGCACGATACGCTTGCGCGCTGCCGGCGGGCCACCGGCCTAAACGCGCCCCTTACGGTTGTCGCCCACGTCGGCCAATTCCATGGCGGCGACCCGGACGCGAACATTATCGGTCTTTGGCTGCAAGACGTTCTCAGCCTGCGGCTACCGGCCGCGGCGCCGACGACGGCGCCCATCGTAATGCCCAATTGGCAAAACAACTCCGGCTGGTTCGGTTCTTACGACGTCGTGCTTAATACCAATACCCAACCGTGGGGCAATGAGCAGCGCATGACAAATGTCGTGATTGCGGCCAAGGCCGCCTATACCGATCCGCGCCCGTATATATGGTTGCCGAATCAGCATTTCGCCGAAATCTGGAAAAACTATGCAACAACGGGAATAATGCCCGCCTTTACGCCGATGACCGGTGTTGCCGTCCCGAAACCCGGTGCCGATCAGTCAACGATTATGAAGGCATCGGCCGACAAACTTTCTTTTTATACCCTGCTCGGGCGGAAAATTAAAAATTTGGATGTCCCGGCGGACCGTTTAAAAACCCTTTTATCGGGCGCCCCTTTACAAGAGAGGTCAGGGACGCCTCCGGGATTATATATTATTAAAGCCGATAGGGTCATGATAGGTAAAACGGTCGTTCGGTAAGTCTGATTAATCTTCTGCATCTTCCACAATGGGGCGGAGTTTGTGCGGCCAATCAAGTTCTTTTCCGGCCTGTCGGTCTTATGCATTTTTTGGGCAAGTCCATCTTTATGCCGGGCGCAAACCATAAACATAAGCGGCCTCGTAAAAGATTCCGCCACGAACACCCCGGTAAAAGATGTTATCGTGCGGCTCGCCAATGCCGCACTATTGGACACGACGGACGCCGCGGGCCTCTTTTCAATTAAAAGATCAACGATGGAAGCCGCTAAAAACGTTTTATGGAAAATCGGATACACCACGCCGGTCCTCACGCACAACGGCGCGCTCCAATTTTCCATCGGGCAAAAAGAGAACATTCTTATTAAGACCTTTTCCCTTCCCGGCAAACTTGTTTCTTCCGTCCAAAAAGAGTGTCCGGCCGGGGCAATAACCGTTTTCCCGGGAAAGACCGCCGCGGGCGTTTATCTGTACCAAATTCGCATCCACGATAAAACCTATACTTTAAAAAACATTGCCGTGTCCCCTTCGGGAAAAAGTCCGCAAAATTCGGCGGTTACCATAACCGGTACTCCCTCGCCCCCGGGCGATCTTGCCAAAAGTCAAGCAACATTTGCCGACACGCTTATTTTTACCCTGAGCGGCTACGCCGTAAAAAAAATACCGGTCGCAAATCCCGATTCCACCGACATAACCGTTTTACTTAAAAATATTGCCGCCATGGCGGACGTTTTCGTCTCCCCCGCCGGCGACGACGCGGCGGCGGGAACGCTGGTTGCGCCGGTTGCCACGCTGCATCAGGCCAAGTTGCTTATTGCCGCCAAACTTGCGGCTGTCGGCGGACAGGCGCGCGATTTTACCGTTATGTTTCGCGGGGGAACGTATTACTTGACGGCGACGGAAGTTTTTA
>JAQUMP010000404.1 GCA_028718065.1 Chitinivibrionales bacterium
AGCAAGCGCCTTGACGCATGGGTATGAAGGTCCAGTCCGCGCTGAATGCTCCGATACGAGCGCTCCGTATGGCGCCGCACCTCTTCGATACAGGAGCCCCAGGCAACATCGTGAAACTGGTTGAACAATATTTCCTTCCACAATGCGTCAAGCACCTCCTGACGATGCGGAAGGCCGCGTAAAAAGCAGAGCGCTGCCAAAAATTCGGCGGAGATCATTTTTGATTCGGCCATGGCGTTGGAGCGTTTGTGGCGCGCCCAACTGCAACCAAGGGAAATCGAGCGCGCCGGGGAGTTGCGACCACCCAGATCATCGATCACGGGAACGGCCGGCGTATGCTTGAGCGCCGCATCAAAAAACCGCCGAAACGTGGAAAAGCGCACCCGGGGCTGCGCACGGGTTTTTATCATTTCCAGGATATTTTTAACATCCCGTTTATCGGGATTGCCGCCGTGGTCGCCCTGGCCGAAGACATAAAGAACGTCTTTTAAACCGTGCTTAAAACGGAGTTCCGACGAATAAGCGCGCACTTCGTTGATTGTTTGCGGCGTGTAGGGGTTGCATGTGTCAATAAAGAACGGGTGCCAGTAATGGCGCAGGCATGCTACGGTTACGGCCGTGCCATCATTGCCTTTCCAGGCGCATAAAGGGCGCCATTTTTCAGAAAATTCGGTTTGCCGCCCAACGACGAATCGGTCGATCCCCGATTGTTTTAATATCTGGGGTAAGCAGGGGGCAAATGCCGTTCCTTCGGCGTTAAAAGCGGTGGTTACATCCAGGTTGAATTTGTCTTTGAAATATTTCTTGCCGTAAAAATAGTTCCGCACGATGGACTCCCCGGAAGCAATCGCCTCAAACGCCTCCACCCAGGCGCCGCCGGAAATTTCCCATTGTCCTTTACCCGCGAATTTTTGGATTTTTTTAAAGAGGGCCGGAAAGTGTTTCTCCACGGCGCAATAGGCCACCGCGGAATTCTGGGTATAGGTGAACTGGGAATTTTTTCCCATGGCGTGCAGCATGCCGCCGAAGGTGTTCTTGAACACGGAAAGCGTCTCGCGCCAATCCCAGAGCCAGAGCATGTCGATATGCGCATGCGGGACCATGTGCACGCTGATGCCACGGTACAGTTTGTTATCTTTCATACAAATCCCCTTGGTTTACATCATGCAATTCCAGATAATTTTGGATCGCCCGCATGGCGCCGGCCTTGTCGGCGCTCCAGAGCGGCGCGCGCAATCCCCGCGCCTCCGTGTTGTCGGCTGCTAAGCGGTGAATATATTGGTCCGGCCGCAGGTATTGGATAAATTCGGAAACCAGCCCGGCATATTCGGTAAGCGCAAGAGGCGCAATATCCCCATCTGTCAACCATTGTTCAAGGGCGGTGCCGGCAATTACCATAAGCTGGTGGATCTTGATCCCGGCAAGCGGCAGTGCCGCGCAAAAACGCGCGGTTTCCATCATCATGGCCGATGTTTCGCCGGGAAGGCCCAGAATCACGTGCGCAACGCTTTCTACGCCCAGAGCGGCTAAGCGCTCGACGCACCGCGCAAAATCACGAGCGCTATGGCCGCGCCTGACCTTTTGTAACGTGCCGTCGTGGGCGCTCTGCAGGCCCAGTTCCATGCTTAAAAACGTGCGGGCGTTAAGATCTTTACAATAAGAATATATATCGTCTGTAAAACAATCCGGCCGCGTGCCGACGGCCAGGCCCGCGACGCCTTTGAGCCCAAGCAGGGGCTCATAGATTTTTTTTAATTCGGCAAGCGGCGCATAGGTGTTGCTGTAGGATTGCAGGTAAGCGATAAACGCTTTATACCGATTTTTGTTTCTGCTGATTGTCGCCTGCAATTGTTCCAGGGCGCAAGTCACGTTCAAGGTTGGCGGGCTAAAGGCCCGGTTATCGCAAAAGGCGCATCCCTGCGCACCCAGCGTTCCATCGCGGTTGGGGCAGAAAAATCCGGCATCCAGCGAAACTTTGAGTACCGGCGTGCCGAATTTTTGGGTTAAAAACGTTCGGTACGAATTATAGCGGTTCGAAGCAATATTATTTATTCGCCTGTTTTCTTTTTGCCATTTCTTTTTTCATGTCAAAACTGCTGTCATCAGGTTGTTTTAAATCGTTCATATCGCCGGTAATATCGACCGGAGCGGTTTCGATGCGTTTGGTCTCGGTTTTCGGCTGGCTCGGCCGGGCCTGGCTTTTAAGCTGCTTAATCGCCTCGTCACTCATGGCCGGTTTGGAATCCTCGAGCTGGTCGCCTTTTTCTAATTTGTCAATACGTTTCTGCACCTTTTCCTTTTCCAGCGCGTCGTTGCTGGCCACCAGATACCCTTTCCAGGCTTTAATCGCTTCTTCCTTTTGGCCCTTTTCTTCGAGCGCAAGGCCCATGCTTTCCCAATATTTAACGGGATTGGGGTCCATATCCGCGGCCTGGCGGAATTCTTTGACGGCATCGTCGGTCTTGCGCTGCTGTTTCCAAAGCAGCGTGCCCATTTCCCAATGCGCCTCGGCGCTATTGGGGTTAAGATCGAGCGCCTGTTTAAAATACTTGGCGATCTCGTCGGGCTGGGCTTTTTTGGAAACCATGCATTTGCCGATGTTCAAGTAAGCGTCCGACCGGTTGCCGTCGATTTTAAGGACGCCTTTATATTGTTCGATGGCGGCATCGATTTTGCCGGCATCGACATACAGGGTGGCAAGATTCATGTGCGCATCGATATTTGACGGATCGAGCTGCACCGCTTTGGCAAGCGCATTGAGCGCTTTATCGGACTTGTCAAGGTGCTCATAGGCCACGCCCATATTCACCCAGGAGGCGACATGCCGGGGGTTAAGACGCAGGGCTTTCTGGAATTCCGCCACGGCATTTTCGAACTTTCCGGATGCCAAGTAGGCCAAGGCGATATTATATTGGGCCTCAAAATTTTCCGCGTCCATGGAAAGCACTTTGCGGAAAGAAGATATTGCCTGGCTATAGGCGCCATTACTTAACATCGCGTTTCCGTTTTCCATTAAGCTTTCAACGGATTGGGCCGATACGAACCCGATTAATCCGAGGACGATTACCGGGAAAAATACGCGTATCCCGGGAAATTTTTTTTTCATATAAATGCTCCTTCGGGGTGTTAGAGTGAGTTAGAAAAAATATAACTTTACTTTGACAGGGGGGCAAGCATTAAAGTTGAAAAAAAGAAAAGTCGCTTTCGATGCTTCGACTTCCCGCGCCCGCATCCGTAAAATAAATTTTAATCGTATCGCGCGGCAGGGTCTGCGGAAACAAGTCCGCCCATTCAATCAAGCATATGTACTCGCCCCTCAGATAATCTTCGAACCCTATTTCCGCCAGCTCCCGGGCATTGTTGAGCCGGTAAAAATCGGCATGACAAACGGGAGCGCGGGCGGTTTCGTAGACATAGATGAGCGCAAAGGATGGGCTGCGCACCGGCGCCTGGGGATTGAGCGCGGCCACAAAGCCGCGCGCGAATTCGGTTTTGCCGCAACCGAGCGCGCCGATAAGGGCGTACACCGCGCCGGGCCGGGCAGCCTCCGCGCATTGCGCGCCGTAGCACCGTGTTTGCAGAACGGAATTGCTGGTTACTCGCATTAAAGGCGCCTTTATTTGGGCGTCATGATTGCCAGGGGCACGATCATTTCGTCGAGGCTGATTCCGCCATAGTGAAAAGCATTATGGTAATTGCGCGAGTAATTTTCAAATTTATCGGGCGATTTAAAGTAATAATTTTCCTTGGCAATCGCCATGACTTCGCCGGGCGCGGATTGCGGCAACTTAAAGACGGCGGGGTCGGACAAAAAAACGGCATGGCGCTCATCGCAGGTTATTTTTTCACCGGAAATAAAGCGCGCATTCCGGCCAAGATCTCTGGCGCCGTAAATTTCGGTGGGCCGGCTGGAAAGAATGCTGCCGTGGTCGCTGGTAATTATTACCGTGCATTGACTGCGCGCGACTTCCTTGAGCACCTGGTACATGGTCGAAAACTGAAACCAGGACTGCGTGAGCGACCGCAGGGCCGCTTCGTCCGGAACGATTTCCTGGATCAGGGCC
>JAQUMP010000405.1 GCA_028718065.1 Chitinivibrionales bacterium
CAGTTCGTTAACCTCGTGCTTGAGTTCGAGGACACGGGTCTCGCGGCCCAGCGTGGCGTTATGCCAGCGTTGCAGTTCCGCCAGTTGGCTCTTGACCAGTTCTTCCGCCTTCTTGCGCTCGGTATTTTCGCGAATGTTGCACTGCACGACCTTTTTGTTATCCGCGAGATAGACATTGCTCACGAACTCTACGTTGATACGTCGTCCATCAATGGTTTCCAGGGGCAAGTCATCATAACGGATGTATTCCTTCTGCTGCAATTCCAGAAACTTCTCCTGGTTTGCAAAGATATCCTTAAAGAACCCCAGTTGCCATATTTCTTTTCCGATAAATTGCTCGTGTGAATAACCCAGGATCTCGATCAAGAATGGATTTACGTCCACAACCATCCCCGTGCCGACATCGAGGATTAGAATTCCGTCTTTAGCAGACTCAAAAAGCCGTCGATAGCGCACTTCTGAAACGCTCAGCGCGTTTTCCGATCGTTTATGCTCCGCTATTTCATTCTCCAATTCCTTTGTCCTGCTTCTGACATCTTCCTCGAGTTTATTGGTATAGTCAAACTTGGCTTTTTTCAAAGCCAGCATTTCCAGGGCTTTTTTTATTATGATGATCGTGTCGCGATAGCTGGTAGGTTTAACAACATAGTTGAAGGCCCCTAAATCCATTGCCATTCTGGCGTCGTCCAGGGATTCATACCCCGAGAACATGATTGCCTCATAAAGATTTTTTTTAACATCCAGAAGTTTTAGCAATTCTAAGCCGCTCATATCAGGAAGCATAACGTCAATCAGGAACAGGTCCGCGGGCCAGTTCTTTATCTTTTCGATTGCTTTTTTTATGCAATCCGCGGCCTCGACGATATAACCATCCGCAGATAATCCTTCGATAAGCATGTTCCTTACCATAGCATCATCATCTACCACAAATATTCTGTTGTTATTGTCAGTCATGCTTGGACCCTCCCCGCGGAATCTTTTAGAACAATATCAAACGCCTCGCGCACGCCTTGCAGCAACAGCTCGCCGTCGAAGGGCTTTACAAAATAGGCCAGCGCGCCGCCAGCCATGAGCCGTACGCGGGTGTTTTCATCGTGAGACGCCGTGGCCGTAATAAAAATGATCGGCATTGTTGAACCTTCGGTTTTTAATTTTTCCTGGAGTTGTGGTCCGTCCATGCCCGGCATGCGGATGTCAAGAATAAGGCAGCCGGGTGATTTTACCATGCCCAACATAAGAAACTCGGATGCGGAGCCGAACGTTCTGGCCGCAAGGCCGGCTGATTTCATAAGCCTGGAAAGGCCTCTTCGTACCGACGGGTCGTCGTCGACGATATAAACGGTAAAAGCATTTTGGGCTTTGTTTTTTGTGGGCATGGCAAACACTTGTCCGACCTTTGCAGAGGGTTTTTTATAATCTTTATTATACCGGGGAAAGAGCGAGAAAGGTATTGGACCTTAGTCCTATACGGCGGGAACAGGGGAATTAACGCAATGCATGCATAAAATCAAAATTATTATGGCGGGACGCCTCAATGCTGCTTTATAGCCTTCTGAGAAGTCTGAGTCATCATTTTGGCATACCGGCTATGCCAGTAGGACAATTCCTCTTTTCTTGACATTCCTTGCAATCTCCGGGCGATCTTTTCCGCCGCCTGGTGCTTCATTTCCACGCAATCGAATTTTTTAATCTTCATCTGTCGCCACCAGTTCTAAAGGGGAATATATTTGTATTTCGCTATATCCATGAAGTTTGTTGACCGCATTATAAAGCGGGATCTTCTGAAAATTAACAATGTGCTTGAAATTCCAACTCACAATGAAATCACAAAGATTTCCCGTCGCCAATGCCACATGCAATGCGTCATCTCTCCATTTACTTGAAACAATATTTTCGTCTATATAAGCCTGCTGCAAATCCAAAGCTTCGTCCGCCACTTCAACGATTTCACAAAAAGTCAGTATATCCTTATATTCGGTGACGATTTGAGCGGGCGTAGCATCGTTAAGGATTTCGTCTTCTACAACCGGCGAAATAACCATGGTGAAAATACCGGCCTTGACATAATCGATAAGCCGCCTGCTCTGGGATGAAAATTCGGCATCATGCAATCCGCCGATTACGGACGTGTCACAACAGATCCTGCTTGTTTTCTTTTTCATTTTTAATGGTGTTAAAATAGGAAATACAGAATTCGACTAGTATTCCAACGAAAACAAAATAGTTTTTGCACCCGCCAGCGTTCAGAATTTACCAAAGTCCTGCGCCAGACGCACAAGTTCGGCTACGGAGCCGGCCTGCATTTTCTGCATGACCCGGCCGCGGTGGACTTTTACGGTTTTTTCCGCGATGCCGAGCCGGCCGGCGATTTGTTTGTTAAGCATGCCGGTAACCACCAGCGCAAAAACTTCATGTTCGCGCGGTGTCAAGGTATCTATGTTTTGTTTTATCGTTGACGCCCGCGCCAATGTTTCCCGGTTTTTTATGTCTTTTTTCAGGGCGGCTACTATGGCCTTAAAAAGCTCATTATCATTAAACGGTTTGGTAAGAAAATCCACGGCGCCGGCCTTCATGGCCTTTACGCTCATGGGAATATCGCCATGACCGGTAATAAAGATTATGGGGATTTGGTGACTTTCAAGCGAGTTCACGGTTTCCTGCAGTTCAAGCCCGTTTATTCCCGGCATACTGACATCCAGGACAAGACATGCCGGTCCATCCGGATCCGAGCTCGCCAGAAATTCACCCGCAGACGAGAATGTTTTAACGCTGTAACCGGCGGACCTGATAAGACGGCCCAGGCCTTTGCGCACGGAAGCGTCGTCATCGACGATATAAATGACCGGCAGGATTTCGGCGGTCATGGTTTTTTCGGTTCAATCGGCAGGGTAAAACCGAATGTAGCGCCTTTGTCCGGGTTGTTTGCCGCCCGTAAAGTACCGCCGTGCGCCTCGATTATCGATTTAAAAATCGCAAGCCCCATGCCCAGGCCTTTGGGTTTGGTGGTGAAAAAAGGCTCAAAAACGTGGTCAAGCAATTCTTTTTCCAAGCCGCACCCGCGGTCGGATATTTCCACCGTAACACAGCCCGGGTTTTCCATAAAAGCCCGGACAAAAATAATACGTGTATCTGTTGGCTCCATGTCCGCCATTGCATCGCATCCGTTAAGGATAAGATTAACGAGGGCCTGCTGGAGTTGTGTGCGATTGCCCTGAATAAGCGGCATGCCTGCGGGGAGCTCTTTTTTAAGAACGATGTTTCGTATGGCCATATCGCTTTTAGTTAATGCCAACACCTCTTCGATTACCCCGGTTAAATCCAGCAATTCCAGGGGCGATTCCTCCTTTTTTAAAAAAGCACGGAGTCCGTTTATTACATATCCGGCGCGTTTGTCGTCGCTCACGATGTCTTTGAGCGCGTCCCGTATTTCTCCAAGGTCCGGTTCTTCGGCGTCAAGAAAGCGCAGGGCCGCCTGGGCATTGCTTAAAATGGCCGTGAGGGGCTGATTGATTTCGTGCGCCAGCGAGGCGGTAAGCTCATTCATAGTCACGATCCGGTTAACATGCGAAAGCTCCTCACGTTTTTTATGGATTTCCACATCGACCCGTTTACGCTCGCTTATTTCGTTTTCAAGCTGCGAGGTCCTTAATTTTATCTGTTCTTCAAGATGGCCCAGGTATTGTTCTTTCTCCATCTTGAGGCCGATCAATTCAAATACTTTGCAAACATAGCCCGTAAGCAGGGCAAAATTAAGTGGTTTGCCGAGATAGCCGAATGCGCCAAGCTGTATGGCCTGTTTTGCGGTTTTAAAATCTTCTTGACCCGTAATCAGGATGGCCTCGGAAAGCCTGTTCTTTATGTCAAGGTTTTCGAGTAATTCGAGGCCGTCCATCTCCGGCATATTAATGTCGATTATAAAAAGATGATGGAATGACTGTTTTGATTTCTGCAAGGCTTCTCTGCCGGAAACCGCGATTTCGGCATTGAAACCGAGGGAGGAGAAATAGGCCTGGACAAGATTCGCAACAAGGGGATCGTCGTCGACAACGAGAAGATT
>JAQUMP010000406.1 GCA_028718065.1 Chitinivibrionales bacterium
TAAACACGGCAAAAACTTTTTCGACCTGCGTTTTACCGGGGAGGCGATTCTGGTGGTGGGCTGTTTTTTTAAAGACATCCTGAGCCATGTGCAGGGCGTTATTTCCATCGGACCCTTTGCCTGCATGCCGACCCGTGTTATCGAGGCGGTGCTCTCGGCGGAATCGACCATCGAAAACAAGCGCGCCTTCGACGGCGCGGCCGGCAGGGGCGCCAAAAACTTCGGCGATATCGAGACTCTGCCCTTTCTTTCGCTGGAGTCCGACGGCAACCCGTTTCCGCAAATCATCGAAGCGCGCATTGAGGCGTTCTGTTTACAAGTGGAACGGCTGCACCAGAAGCTTTCGACGACGGCCCCGACCCCTAAAAACCGCAAAAAGGGCGCTTTTTCAAAAAAGATAGCGCAGCACGTACCCGCGGCTTTATGAAAAACAAAGAGAACGATTTCAAAGTTTGCCCGAATTGCGGCGCGGAAATTCCGATGAAAGCACCCGCCTGCCCGGAGTGTGGCGCCGACGAGCAAACCGGCTGGTCCGAGCAGACCTACCTCGACGGCCTGGGCCTGCCGGACGAAGAAGAGTATAACGAACTTTACGAAAAAGAGTTCGGCAAGCCAAAGCGTTTCGTGAGCAAACCCTGGCTGTTGATCGGCACCGGCATTGTCCTGCTGGCGCTGGCGCTCTTCGGCCTGCTGCGCATGCTGCTCTAATGGTGGGGCCGAAGCACGAGCGTATTAAATGAATACGGCGGCAAAATGACCGAGTACGTTGATTGCTGAAATTTAAGGGCCAATTTTTTATCGGTTTTAAACGGATTTTCGGTCACGATAATTACTTCGTTATCGGGGTTTAAAAAACCGATCGAATTGCCGGCCGAACTTCCTGCCAGGCCGATCCGGCGCGCGTCGCGCTTGACAAATGCCGACAAGTGCTTCATAAGGTAAAACTCGGGATTGTAAATAACTTTTTTATTGGCGATATCGATAGTAACCATGGAATTCTGCTTCCAGCCCCAGGTGCTCTCGCCGCCCAGCGGCAGGACCATGTTCCAGTACACGTAACCACCGGCCCCATTTGTAAAGTAATGCCGCATGAGCGAAAAAACATAGTGGGCGTATTCCCAGGTGTTGGCGCCGTCGCCGCACTCGTTTTCCGTCTGGATCAGTTTTGTTGCGGGCCAGCTTTCGTGCGTGCGCGCAATGGCCCCTTTGCCCGCCCATTGGTAGCCGACGCCGGTTATGAACGATTTTGCTTTGGCGTCGCTTAAAACAACATTGGCCCATTCATCGTATTTATCGGAATTTATGGTCCCGAGCCATATTTGACAATCCAGTTTTTCTTTTTTAAAGAGCGGGCCGAGATGGCCGCCGATTAAGTCGCGCATCTTCGCGCCGGTCCAGACGCAGGAGGGAAATTTCTGGTCGGCGACCGGTTCGTTCTGGGGATGGATCTGGCCGATTTTTATGCCCTCTTGTGCATAGGCCCGCACGAATTTAAGAAAATAGCGCGCATAGGCTTGCAGGTATTTTTTTTCCATGATGAAAGTCCCAAAGTTATAGGCCTTGGGGTTTTTCATCCAGGTCGGCGGGCTCCAGGGCGAAGCGAAAAATTTTAGGTCATGCCCTGTTTTAATGGCCGCCTTTATATACGGCAAAAGATATTTCCGGTCATGCTCGATTGAGAATTTCTTCATGGCAAAATCATTATCGTTTTCGTTATGGCTATACCATTGCAGGGCATAGTCACTGGCCCCAATGGGGATGCGGCAAAAGTTAAATTTACATCCGGTATTGCCGTCGAAAAGGTCCTTTAAAACCCGGCCGCGCCTTTCGGGGTTTAGCGCGCCCAGCGCCGCCCAGCCGATTTCATTAAAACATCCGCCGAAGCCGTCGATGGATTGATATTTCTTGTCCGTTATTTGAAGATCGGGCTCTGCGCCGGACGACGCAACAAAACCCCTTTTCTTTACTTTCCAGGAATTTTGGGGGTTGGTAGAATAAATTATTAAGGTTTTCATGATCGCGGTCGCCTTTTTAGATTAACGGTTGCGTACCTGATACGCTCTGTAAATTAATCTGAAACGGTCATTTTGGGCAAATGATTTTATTAGTCGTTTTTGCAATTTACCGATCGATAAACCGTATATCAAGCGACGAAGAAGGATGAAGAAAGGATAAAAAGAGAAAGTGAGAAAATCTCATTTAAACGCTAAAACCATCAATTTCGAGGAGGATATTATGAATACCGCTATTATTAATAATGAGGGGAGAAGCAGAAAACGGCTGGAAGATTCAAGCTGGCTTCCTGAAAATCAGTGCCATTGCGTAGAAGACAGGTATTTCGAAGAGCTTGACAGGCAAATAATCAAAAAATTGCATGCCACGCACGATAAAACAGACGAGCTCAAAGAACATGACCATGTAATTGCTTAGCGCCGGGCGCAGAATGATATATTTTAGAGAACCATTATTCTGCGCCCTTAGCTCAACTGGATAGAGCATCTGGCTTCGGACCAGAGGGTTGTGGGTTCAATTCCTGCAGGGCGCGTTTTGTTTTTTTCCTTTACAGCGAGCAAATTATTGCGAACCTATGGCCAAAATTGGGTTACAGCTTTACACGGTAAAAGATCAGACGCCTATAGACTTTCCTGGCGCCATCCGCGCGGGGCTTGTATCGCCTGTTTGGATACAGTTACCGACCTAATCGCAAAATCCTTGCGGTTCTGCTTGCCTTATCAATATTAAGCAAACTATTTTACCTTTAAGCGGGTTTTTATTTTTTTTGCAACGACCAATCAGGGTAAAAATTAATGGCATCAATTAATTATGCCGCGCGCGAAATAAGCGTAAAAATCGTCTACTACGGCCCAGGCCTGAGTGGTAAAACCACCAATTTGCAAGTCATTCATAAAAAAGTCCCGCCCGAATATAAAAGCGATATGGTATCGCTGGCGACCGAAACCGACCGGACCCTATTCTTTGATTTCCTTCCGCTCGACCTGGGTACCATTAAGGGCTTTTCCACCAAATTTCAGCTCTATACCGTTCCCGGCCAGGTTTACTATAATGCCACGCGCAAATTAGTGCTGCGCGGCGTCGATGGCATTATTTTTGTGGCCGATTCGCAGGCCGAAAAAATAAACGAGGACCTGGAGAGCTTTCAGAACCTGGAGGACAACCTTATAGAATATGGTTATCAACGCGAAAACATTCCCATTATTATCCAGTATAATAAACGCGACCTCCCCGGCGTTCTGCCGGTGGAAAAACTTAACAGCCTGCTCAATAAATATAATTGTGAGTTTAACGAGGCCATTGCCGCCCGCAGCATCGGCGTTTTTGAGTCCCTTAAAATGATGGGCAAGCTCGTTATCGACAATCTCAACCTTAAATATTCGCACGCCGCGCGTTCGTCCTCACCTGCGTCGGTTACCTTTACGCCGCAACCGTCGCGGGCCGCGACGCCGGGTTCATCCCCGGCCAGGCAAGCGCCGCAACAAGCCGCGCCCTTTGTTCCGCCGGCGCCCATTGCCCAGACTCAAGCCTGGTCGCCTACCCGGCCGCAGGCCGCCATGCAGCCGACGCCGCCCCCGCGCGCGCCGCAACCCTTGAAAACGACGGCGGGGTTTGATGATGACCCTTTTGTCAATATTTCGACTTCGCCGACCGCATCCGCCCCGGTGGAAAATCCCGTTGCCGCGCCGGCCATGCGCCCGTCGGCCCCGCAGCAGACGGCAAATAACTATTGGGACAATAGCATGATTACCCTGGAACCCATGGATAAATCCATGCCGCCGCCCGCAAAACATCCTCAGAGCCAGCCTGCGCCGGCCCCTTTTTACGATCAGCAACCGGTGCAACCCGATCACGGCAGTATGGAAAAAAACGAGCTTGATTTGGAGATTGAGCGCTATCAACGCGAAATAAAAGAAAAGCATACGGGAACCTATCCGGTTGTAGAACCGCAGCAAAACCCCCAGCGCCCCCAGTATGCCGCTCCGGCGCCGACGCAACCTCCCCTGCCCCAGCAAAACCGCAATTACGCGGACTCC
>JAQUMP010000407.1 GCA_028718065.1 Chitinivibrionales bacterium
CCTTGGCAACGGTACGGTAGCAGTCGCCATAGCGCAGGCAAAGCTCTTTGTGGCCCGGCAGCTTCTGGTTTTCCTTGTAGGTGCGGTTAAGCACGTCCTCCGCGACTCGCCGCCGGATTTTTTCCCAGCGAAATTCCCGCGGGTTTTCTAAAATCGACAAAGGGATTTCTTTGGCCGGGGCGTCGGCTTGTTTGCAAACCGCCCCCGCAATAGTCGCTCCGTAGCGCGGACTTTTTACTAAGATGACGCCTTCGTTTTGCAGGCGCTTTAAAGCGCGTTTAAGGGTAGTGGCCGAAAAGCCTGTCTCGGGGACGAGCGTTCGGACCGGGGGAAGTTGATCGAGGGACTTTGCCGAAAGTTTTTCGATAAGACGCACAAGATACTCGTACGCCATTGATTCTTTTGAGTGGGAAGGGAGCATAACCTCACCCCTTTACCCCCGCCCCTTTTTTCCCCTCTCCCACGGGGAGAGGGGCCAGGGGTGAGGTCAAAAACAGCCCGTATAAAGGCGTTGCTAAATCATTTCGGTCCAATCCGGCCCATAACATCAATAATATCATTTAAAACCGAATGACGGGTCAAACTTTAATTAATATATTAGATAAGATCGAAAAATTATTTACTTTACAACAAAAGGAGCTGGTATGAAGCGCACGGTCCGTATGGTTGCAGTTCTTGTCGCGGCGGCGATTTTTTTAATGAATTCGCATGCATCGGCGGTCACGAAATGGGCATGTATCGGCAACAGCCTTACCGACGGCTGGACGGCCGGTAACGTCATGGTGGAAGCCTATCCCGAAAAACTGGCTCGGTTGCTCGGCTCAAATTATACCGTGCAAAATGACGGCAAGGCGGGTATCCTCGTTGAAAATTACATTGAAAACAGCACACACTGGGCTGATGTACAATCATTTCAACCCGATATTATTACGGTGAAACTTGGAACGAATAATTCCAAACCCGAGCAATGGACTGGTGGAGGAAATAGCTCCGTAAATTTTATTTCTTACCTTACAAGTTTTGTTGAATCGCTCAAAGGTATATGTCCGAACGCAAAAATTTTCTTATGTCTGCCGTTCCCGTGCTTTAAATCCTTTAACAACCCCTATGGCATCGATAGCGTTGTTATTCAAACCGGAATTATTCCTAAAATCAAGACGGTCGCAACGGCAAAGAATCTTCCGATTATCGACCTTAACACCCCGATTCTTGGACACCCCGAACTTTCGTTAGACGGTGTGCATGCTACCCAGGCCGGTCAGGACACGCTTGCCCATCTTTTGTATCGCGCGTACATGGCCACCGGCGTCACAAATATGGTCCAGTCGCATTCCACGATTGCGGGATTTGGAGCGCATAGCTACCTGTTTACGGTCGTTGGCGACCGCTTTTCGGTCCCCTCGAATTTGGCGGCGCAGGTTAAATCCATAGAACTCTATAATGTCAAGGGCATGTCGCTCGGCAGCGCGGCGGTCCAGGCAAATGGCCTCGTTTTGGTCGATAAGGCAAAAATAAGCCGGGGCGTTGTGGTCGCTAAATTCAGGTAATTCTGAGCCTGGCCAATTCCGGGGAAGGCTGCGGCAATAAAAAGCGCGACCGAATACGGTCGCGCCCATTTATATTTGATAGTAACCGGAGTTGGATAGCACATGTTTATTTTGGGCCGATGCCTTAATCGGTTAATTTTCGGTTTGATATTTATTCTTTTTGCCGCGATTCCGTCTGCATCAGGCGCGCTCGATTACAAAACATTTCCCGGCGGCAACGCGACCGTCATCACTTCTCCCGACGGCGTCTTTATTTATTCTTTGGGTTCGCGCACGATAAGAAACATCGTCCTGGATGAGTCGCGCGTGCGCGATGGTTTACTTGATGCCATACAAGACAACACCACCTTGTGGTTTTTGACGGCGCACGGCGTTTACCAGTTTGACGCCAACACCGAAACGGTCACGAAAATACCCTTTATCAACGCCGATGTCCCGGCCGGAAAGCTGGCCGTGGACAACGATTATCTCTGGCTTTTAGGCCGGGATTCCCTGTGGCGCTTCGACAAGCTCGGCCGGGAATGGCTCGGCTACGGCATTCGCGGCAAATTGCCCGGCGATACGCTCCCGCTCGGCGCCTACGGCACCGGCGATAAAGTTGCCGCCGTATTTTCCGGCGGGGCCTATATCTTTTCGGTCGCCGACGAACAATGGCGCTTTAATCTTTCCACGATCGGCGCCATTCCCGCGGATTCCCGGTTTTTTCCCGGTAAAGATCCTTTGACCTTTGTGTCCGGCAAGCGGATCCTCAGATATACCATGAGCACGCAATCGTGGGACAAGACCGAGGCCGTTTCGCCGATTCTCGATATTGCCGTGAGCGATCAGGGCCTAAACTACCTGCTTTCCGACGGGCTTTATGCCTTGAACATCACCACGCTCGGCGCCCGGCGCATCGACGTTCTGGCATTTTCCGGGGCAATCTCTTTTGTAAAGACTTCGGGCGCGGCCTTTGCCATCGCCACGCCCAAAAACATCATCCAGTTCGATAGCGCAACCAACACCACCTCCTTTCTCGTGTATCCGGAGCATGCGCAGAATATTTCCCCGGAAAAAATGGTGGAGGGCAACGGCCTGCTGGCGATTGACCCCCGCACTTTTTATATGTACGATCCTGTCAACAGCGCCTGGCTGACGCTCCCGCGCGAAAAAACCGAAGGGCTTCAGAAGCGGCTCACCTGGGACGACAACGGCCTGGTTGCCCGGCACGCCCGCGGCTATTCATCCACGCTTAAAGGATCCGTGACCGAACTGCCGTCGCTCTCGCATACCGGATGGACCACGGACATTACGCCCGGCGACTCGGCGCACCACAATAAGATTACCTATAAGGTCGACAGCCTCGGCGATACGATAGGACGAAGTTATTATAATTATGATACCACCAATCTTTACCTGCTCAAGGCCCCTCGTCCGGTTGTAAACCTCACGCTCCATAATTCCTTTCCCGACGACCGCTATCTCGACCTGTTTTTTGACAACTCCAGCAAAATAAAATTGCCGAACAAAGGGCTATTATACCGGGGCAACCAAACGGATATCGTGCAATCCGGCGCGGTCGGTCACACGGATTTTGTGGTTCCGCAATCGCTCACTATGCCCAAAGTGACCCTGGATGGCGGCGGCATGGTCCTGGAAACGCCGCAGAAGCTGGCCGACCGCGACCGGAAAATCGGACGCCTTACCGCGGGCGGCGGCGCCATGATGACCAGGACCATAAACCAGGTTTTGCCCTATCGGGTCGACGGGCGCTATGCGCTCTCGGCTTTTTCCGGGGACCAGGCAGGCCGCGACACGCTGGCGATCGTGCCCGGATCGCTCACGGTGCGTCTTGACGGAGAGATGGTCGATTCCACCTTGTATACTTTTGTGACCTTTACAGGCGCGCTTATTTTCAAGCCGCAGGTGCCCATCGACCCCACTTCCATGATAGCGGTCACCTACCAGGTGCAGACCATTCCCGCCGCCGGGCTTGGACGCGTAGAATTCCCCTCGGTAAACCGTTTCGGCGCCATGGCCTATGCCGATGCCCTCGCCTCTCCCACGGATTGGCTCTCCGCGCGCCTGACCTATGTCCAGCTTGCGGCCGATTCGCTGCACAAACTCCTGGGGGCGAGCGTGCCGCTTGAGTTCCGCGGCGCCAAATACCTGCTTAAAGCCGAGCCCGAATTTACCTACGACGCCGCCACCGGCGCAAAAGCGGGCGCACTTTCCGTTCAAAGCCGTCTGGGGAACAAAACAAGCCTCGTGTTTTCCGGCATAACGGCCGACAGCAATTTTGCGACCACGGATAATCTTGACAAAGGGTATGGGGCGCTTCGGCAATCCCTGGACGGCCGGTTTAATTACGATTGTATGGCGCAGGTGCCCCTTGCCTACCACCGGCGCGACATCCGCGCCTATAGCGGCGATTTTGAAGATTTACAGGAGGTAACGGCCGGGGCCCATTTTCCGGGGTTGCCGTTTCTGGACGCCGGGCTGTCGCGCAACCGCAACGAT
>JAQUMP010000408.1 GCA_028718065.1 Chitinivibrionales bacterium
ATTAAATTCGTCATGAGTTTAATTATTGATTAAAGAATAACCTAAACCTTCTAAACCAAGGAAAGAAGGGGTTTTGTATGGACATATCAAGCTTGCTAAGTACCATGAACACGCAGAGCGCGCAAGGCTCCGGCGCCGTTCAAGGTCATCATCACCATCATAAAAGTCCGGCGGACATGGTGAGTCAACTGGATTCCGCCATCGATGACGCCGTTAAAGCCGGAAAGCTCACGAGCGATCAGGCCTCCCAAATGAAGACGGCATTGAGTTCGATATCTGACTTATTAAAAAATAGTCAGGCGGGTTCAACGGGCGCCACAAGTGCGACGGACCCCACAAGTTCAAGTGGGTCTCTGGCGAACCTGAGCGCGGATGACCGGCAAAAGATCAGAAGCGTGCTTAAGGACGTAAGCAAACAGCTTTTTGCCGCCCTGAATCCGCAAGGGACGACCGCCGCCGGTTCTACCGGTTCGAGCGCGGCGACAGCGGCCCAGAGTCCGGCCGATGCCCTGTTTGCGGCCATGGACACCAACGGCGACGGGAAAATTGACAAAAGCGAGTTGACCAGCTTTGTCAACAACCTGAGCTCCGCCTCCGGCGCGAGCGCTCCGTGGAGCGGCCAGACGTATGGGCAGCAGGGGAGCTTTTCCCTGTCCATGAGCATGTCGCAGAGCACCTTTGAGGTTTCCGCGTAAGAGGGCTTACCAAGAAAAACAGGGATGTTTTTCTTTATTCCAGGGCTTTTATAAAGAGGGTTTTTGCCACGATTTTTTTTAACTCGCCGATATCCCGGCGCATGGCTTTTACTTCTTCCTGAAGGACTTTTACTTCCTGACCATGGTTCCCGTTCGGAAAGACTTTTTTTCCGGGGTCCGGGGCGATTTTTTGCACCCATTTATGCAGCATGCCGGCGGTCACGTCATAGTTTTTGGCTACCGCAGCCAGGCTTTGGTCATGCTCAGAGTAAAACCGGACGACTTCTTTTTTAAAACTGTCGTCATATTTTTTGCGGTGCATTTGTTCGGACATGGGTTTACCGCCATAAAAAAATGGAGTGCCGTACAGCCGTGCGTCTCTACTCGAATTGGGTTAAGAAATCCTTAAAAATATCCCCGGCTTTTTCGGACACGGCCGTACGAGTCGATAAGGCTATACAATATCGCACCGGAAAATCATCACCGGTGCGTATGCCGGTATTCCCCCGGTAAAAGCAGCTTGCCGGTTCCTTGAAGCGGCGATCGAAAACGACAAATTCATCGAATCGCCCTGAAATGTTTCTAAAAATGCTTTGGGCATAACAGCGCAGCGAGGCGGCATTGAGATGTCGCAGTTCCCCGGCGTCGGTGACGACATCGTATTTGTTGTTGACTAAGGAACCAAGGTATTGATCCAGGGAAGTCTCGGGTTTTCCGCATTTTACCGCGATCCGTATTTCCATCGGGTATTTTTGCCCGTCAAAATCCCAAACGAGCGGTTGGCGAATTTCCCGGACGAAAGGCTCGGCGATGGCGACATTCAGACCAAGGGCCGGACTGCGGCTTAAAAGGGGAAAGGCGAGCGTTATCTGGCCGTATAAAAGGTATTCGCTGCTAAAAGTAAAGAAGGGCGGCCCCCCGTTTGGGGAATTTTCTGCGGAAACGGTCCACGTTTGCCCGGAGGGCTGGAGTTCATCGTCGCGCAGGTAAACGGTCGGGCTTTTCCGCGGTGAGGGCATGCTTATTACAAACGTATCGAGCGCGGCGCAACGCGCCGGGAGAAAACAGAGCGCCGAAAGTTTGGCATAATCCATAAGAAAATCCGGGCGCCTCAGGCGTTGGGAGGCCCTTAAGCTGTCCAAGATTTTAAAACCGTTGCAAACGTGTCCCGCGCGCACCAAATTAACACCTTTAAGCCAGGCGGCTTCGGGCAGGGTAGGGGTTGTCCGCATAACTCTTGCGGCAAGGTTGTCGGCCTTTTGAGCGGCGGAGTCGACTTCAAGCTGATAGAGGTAATGCCACAGCAGCGCCTTGAGCAAGAGCGCGCGGGGATTTCCGGCGGGGCCATAACTTGAGTCAAGCTGCCACAGCGCGGTATAAACGACCGCTTTGACCGAATCGCGGGAAACGCCGTAGCGCCACTGCGGGCTCCAGAAGCGCGCGTAGGGCTCGGCGCAGCGGGCCACGTTCTTGACAAGTGCGGAATCGGCCCTGTTGGCGCAGACAAACGGGATATCGGCAAGGGTTATGGCCGGCGCGCGCAATACCGCGATCGCCAGCAAAACGAAGGCCGCGATAAGCGCCGCCGGCGTGGTATATTTAAGGCAAAACTGCTTCAGCCGCATCACCGTTACCCCCATTTTTTATTCGGTTGAGCGCGGTGTCGAATCCGGTAAATAGGGCACCAAATCCGTAAGCCGGTCGTATTGCTCCTCGGTAAGGTGCGGTTTAAGTTCGGCCGCGAGGGCCTGCATCCGCAAAAAGCGGGCCGAATCGGATTGCAGAGCGCCGTCGGGGCCGGTCGGAGACGCATATTTTTTAAGGATAGCGCGCACGGTATCCGCCTGGGCGCCCACGGGCGCAATCGCTTCGGTAAAATGATTAATAAAACGCTGGGCCCGGTCATGCCTTCCGGGTATGGGAAGCCCCATGAATCCGGGACCCCCTTCGCGGCGCACCAACCGGCGTTTTTGCTCGGCCGTTAAATAGGGCCCGACCTCGTTTCGCAATGAGTCAAGCGTTCCGGTAAGCTCCCGGTGAAAATTACGGTGGATCGATCGTAATTTCCGCCCGTATTTTTGCAGGACCGGCTCCACCTGTTCTTTTTGCAAAGGGGTAAGTTTGAGCTGTTGTTCGATCATGCCGACCACCCGGTCGCCTTGCCGCATTTTTTCCAGGTTCCGAAAGTGTTCCCGTACGAAAATGCCGTTCCCTAAAAAACCAATGACGATGCCAAGGCCCAGGGTTACCAGCAGGAGAGCGGAAAATTTTACTTTTGTGCGCATAATTGTTCCTCGAGCAGGAGCGCGTGCGCGTCCTCGATCATGGACAGCACGTTATCGATGCCCTCTTTCCGGTTGTTTGTTGACGAATAGTAAATATTAAACGAAGCGAGCACGGCGATTACAAGGGCCGAGGCCAGCACCACCGGGCGGAAAGCGGCCAGAAAAGTCGCAAAAGAAAGCGCCGGTCCATTCGGCGCGCGGGACTGGATCGCCGCCATGACCCGGTCGGAAAAATAGGGCCCGAACGTTACCGTACCGAGCGCGCCGATGCTTGCGCGCAGGTCTGTAAGGGCATCGCGCTGCGCTTGCATTTCCGTGGATTGCCTGAGCGCGGTCGCAAGGCAGCGTTCCTCGTCCTCGTTTAAGGGCGCGTCCGGCGAACGCAGAAGCAGTTTAAAAGCTTTTTTATCCATGCGGTACTCCTGAACGGTTATTGCAGAATTTCACGCAGCATTTTCTGCGCGCGCGAAAGCCTCGAAAGCACGGTCCCTAAAGGCAATGAAAGAATTTTTGCCGTTTCGTTCGTGGAATGCCCTTCGATAAGTCGCAACACCACCACCGACCGGTACTTGGGTTTAAGCCGGAGCACGGCCGCCCGGACCATGCTATTTCTTTCGGGATCGTAATTTTTGTCGTCCCGCAGCTCCTCGATATCGATTTCGTTATTGTAAATTTCCCGGCGGCGCATGCGCCGCTTTATTTCGTTGTACGAAAGATTCATGGCGATGCGCGTGAGATACGTTCCCACGCCCGCTTCGCCCCGGAAATCATCGAGCGCCTTGTAAAACCGCACAAACACGTCCTGGCCCACCTCGGCCGCTTCCGGGCCGCGTCCGAGCATGCCTATGACCGTCGCGGCGACTTGTGGCTCATATTTGTCAACCAACGCGTTAAAAGCCCGCCTATCACCGCTTCTGACTGCGGATATGATCTCGGTATCGGTCAAGGCGCTTTCTTGCACCCGGCTCGGTGCCTATATACTATTAGACAATAAAATCTTTAATTCTCTTCCACACTATTGCGTTGGTGCTTGTCCCAAAGAAACTAAAAATGCCAATTTAAACTG
>JAQUMP010000409.1 GCA_028718065.1 Chitinivibrionales bacterium
CCGCATGGAGATAGAGTCAAGGTAGGAGATATCAATCAAGACGGCAATATGGATATAATTGTGTCCGAATCCTTTATGGTAAGCAACAATCAGGTGTACTGGTTTCAGAATCCGGGCAAGTCGCTTGCAACGCAGAATAATTGGCAAAGGCACATGGTAGTTCCCGCAACCGCCGGAGATGGTTTTTTTAGCCTGTGGGTTGGCGATATTGACAAAGATGGTTATCCGGACATTACAACCGGCCAGACGACCGAGCATACTCTCTCGGTATGGAAAAATAATCAGGACGGCACTTTTACCAAGGCTTACACCGACGCAAACGGCAATTGCCATAATTCCGCAAAACTTTTTGACCTGGATGGCGATGGCGATCTTGATATTGTTGGAATTCCTTTTACTTATTATAGTTATCCGCAAACCATCCAAATCTGGAGAAACGACGGCGATTCCACCAATCATCCGATTTTTGCAAATGTTATACAAAACGCCGCGCCTATTCCCCGGTTTCGGCAATTTCCCCTGGAAGATTATAACCGGCTTTTTAGTACGGGAATGGTCAATGCAATTTTTAGTCTTGATGGGAAGCGCGTCCCACTTGCAAATGGTCTTAACGAGTTAGATAAAGGCGTTTTTATCCTTAACATTAAAGACGGGTCCATAAATCTAAATCAAAAAATAACCATACGGAAATAAGCCGGTGCAAATCCGGCACGGAGGTCCCATGAGGCGGTTCTTGCTTATTATGGTTTGCGTTGCATTGTGCAATGCGGAAGATAGTCCGCTTAAATTGGAGCCCTTGCAAGGGGCAGGGTGGATCCAGTTCGGGCGTATCATGCACAGCACGGATACGTCAAACGCCGATAGCCGCAATAATTGGATGGAGTCGGGCGGTGCGCTTTTTTCCGTTACCGCCGACATTAGTGAACGCTTAAAAGGCAATGCCGGTCTGGGCATCATGATGTCCTATCCGGCCATGGGAACGCTGGCATCCGCAAAACAAATGTCGAAGTTGCTCATTCCCTTTGTAACTCAGGCAAATCTTGTTTATAGCCTTGGCAACCTTGAGAACCCCTGGCTTAAGATATCCGCTGGAATATTTCCGTTTAAAGCCGACCCGTATGTCCAGGATCTTGGTGAATACTTAACGAGAGGGTTGGTGTATCCGGGATTTCTTTTTTCCGGTTTTGAATGTTCGGGAGCATCCATTTACGGCATAGGAATACATAATTCACTCGGCAACAATGTTTTTAATCAGGATCTTGTGTTGTCAAGCGAAACGGAGATAAAACCCTATTTTGATTACTCGTTGATTTATTCCGGCAGTTGCAGACTTTTTAACAGCCTGGAAATCGGCGCGGGCGTCAATTTTTATCATTTGCTTTCCATCAATGAAAAACTAACGACGCCGGGCTCCTATATAACCCAGGAATCCGCCACCCCCAATTCACCGTATTCCGGAAATTATATATCCGTCGATACCGCCAACGGGAAAGCCGATACGACCCATTATACTTTTCGCGGAATCAGACCCATGGCCAGGCTGGCTTTTGATCCAAAAACGTTGTTTAATTCATCTGCATTTGGGGAGAAAGATTTGATTCTCTATTGCGAGGGCGCCGTGGAAGGAGTGCAAAATTACGGCTCCGTTTATAATGATATTATGCGGCGCATTCCAATAATGGCCGGATTTAATATACCCACCTTTAAAATCCTTAACGTTTTATCTTTGGAAGTTGAATGGTATGGAAGCAGATATAGAAATGATTTTCAGAAGGTTGACAATAACATTTCACCGATCCCGTGCCAAATCAGCAAATACAATCCCCCTTATGATTCAACGATAATAAATTTCGATCCGTCAACCGATGATGCAAAATGGGCTTTATATGCCAGCAAAACGATTAAAAAGAACGTTGTTTTGTCCGCACAAGTCGCTAATGACCATGTCAGGCTTGGCGGAACAGGTTGGATTCCGTCTTATTCCGAAGCGCTGACAACCATGAAAGACCGGTACTGGATGGCAAAAATGGCGTTTTTCTTTTAACGGGGAGATGGTTTTTATGGTTAAAAGTTCGAAAATTTTAATGGTGGGACTTGTGACGCTGTGTTTTAGTGTAAGCTGGGCGGCGGAGAAATATAATAATCAACTTGACAAACGCTCGTTCGTGGCGGCGTATCAGAATGCCTATAGCTTTGAATGGCTTAAGTATCTCATGTATGTTCCCAAAGATTACGCCCAATCCAAAAAAAGTTATCCGCTGATACTCTTTTTTCACGGCGCCGGGCAGAAGGGCGAAGACGCCGCGCTGCTGCGCGCCTGTTCCCTGCCAAAGCAGCTCGAAGAAAATAAAAAGGAATCATTTCCCTTTATCGTGGTCGCTCCGCAACTCACGGGCAAAGTCGGATTTGAGATGCCCTATTCGCTGGACCGCGGCACCTGGTATCCCACGAAATTTTTAAAGGAAGTCAACGACCTGCTCGACCATCTTATCGAACGTTACGCCATCGACACCGCGCGCATCTACTGTGTGGGCGCGAGCATGGGCGCGGGCGCGGTCTGGAAAATGGCGGCCCTCTACCCCACTCGCTTTGCCGCGATCGCGCCGCTCTGCGGCGAGGGCAACCAGGAGGACGCCTGCAAAGTCAAAAACATTCCGATATACGTTTACCATTGCCAGAAGGACGAGATCATGCCCGTGGCCGGTTCGGACGCCATGGTCGCGGCTGTAAAGAAATGCGGCGGCCGGGTGGAGTTCGTGCGGCCGGAGGGCGGCAACCACGAGCAGTGCTGGTCCAACCAGTTCGACGATCTTTACAAATGGCTGCTTAAGTACCATAAATGAAATGTCCCCCGGCGCTGCGAATCAAACGTTCTTAACAGGGAGTTTTAATGAATCCCCTCCTCTATTTCCGTCTCTCCGTCATGTTCCTGCTGGGATATACCATCTGGGGCGCGCTGGCAGGCATATTGCCGATCTATCTTTCGTCAACGCCTGCGCAGGGCGGGCTTGGATTCAACGCCGGCCAGGTGGGCATGATCCTCGGCATGGGGGCCAGCGTCGGCGCCATCACGGCGCCGTTTATCGCCGGCCAACTGGCGGACCGCTATTTCCGCACCGAGCGTTTTCTCGCCGTCTGCTTTCTCCTGGCGGGCATCATGAAATGGCTCGTGGCCACGCAGCATTCGTATTCTATGTGGCTCCTGCTTTCCGCCGGATTTTCGGTGGTTTTTCTGCCCACGATTTCCCTGGCCAATTCGCTTGCTTTCCGGCATCTCAAGGATGCGGTGGGGACTTTCGGTTACATCCGTGTTTGGGGCGTGGTCGGGTACGTTGTCGCGCTGTGGGGAATACCGATATTGTTCTTTATCACCAACCGCCATCTTTCCTGGATTCCGCCTTTTATCGTCGGCGACCAGGTGCCCAATGCCACGGCCATGATGGCCAAGGGAATAAAATTTTCCGCGGTTATTTCGTTCATCATGTCGGCCTATTGCCTTACGCTGCCCAAGACGCCTCCCAAACGCGAAGGAACCGACGTGCTCGCGTTTCGGGAAGCATTCGCCATGTTCAAGAGCAAATCGTACACGGTGCTCATCATTACCTCCGTGCCGATAAGCATTCTGGCTTCCATTTTCTGGATGAAGACGGGGCCGTTTTTTGAATTTCTGGGAATGCCCATTAAAAACATCTCGCCCGCGCTTTCCGTGGCAAACATCACGGAAGTCTTTATGTTCATTATCATGGGATTCATGCTCAAATATGTGGGCATCCGCGGGTGGATCATGATCGGCTGCCTGGGATTGGGCGCGCGGTTTTTAATGTTCGCGCTGTACCACCATCTGCCGATCTGGGCGCTGGTGGCGAGCGAATCGTTCCATGGTCTCTGGGGAACGGCCTTTTTCGGCGCCGCATATATCTATGTCGACAAGCTCGCGCCGCCGGACGCGCGCGCCTCGGCCCAGACCGTTTTCAGCATTCTCATGCTCGGCCTGGGCGGAATTCTGGCCGGATACTGCCTGCCGT
>JAQUMP010000410.1 GCA_028718065.1 Chitinivibrionales bacterium
GCCTCGTCAACAATGACAAAGGGATGACGCATCCGCAATACATCAACCAGTGATCCATCTCCTAGAATTTTAGGATCGGTGACACTTTCAAAATGTTCCATTAAACTGCCGTTTTGTTTATAGACGCTTAGGCGGCCCGTATCTTCCTGCTTGAACGCCTGCATCGTGGCCACAATAATGACGTTCGAGCCATTCAATACATGTGGTTTCAGCCGTAATGCTTCGTCTATATCCAGCACAGTCAATTCCCCGATTGCTGACGATACGAACCGGCAAAGAATAGACGTTTTGTCGCGCAACGCCTTTAAAGTCTGTTCGCGAATCGGTTCTGACGGCACCAACCAAAGCGTCAGACTGAAAGGTACTTCCAGCAAACTGCGGTTTACTCTTTCGATAGCCATCCCCGCGACAAGTGTTTTGCCGCCGCCGGTGGGAATGCGCACGCAGACATAGGGAACCTCGCCAAGTTTTTTCAAAGGCTTGTAAGGCAGGGCAATCTCTCGCCACTCGTTTGTCGTTTGGGCGTAACTCTCACGGGGATTATTACTTTCGCGGCAGCGCCTAAGAAATTTTTCAAACCAATTCAGGGCGTCGGACTGATAAGTTTTGAGAATCATAAAACCCCCGCTTTCAACTTGTACGGCAATTGCTTGAAAACGATTCCTTCGCGCCGCAGACGCTCGGCATCAATGCGGCAGGCTGTGCCGTAGATGACCTTATTACCTTCATGGCCGGGGAGCGCCGCCAGAATATTAGTTGTCAAAACATTCCCGCCCTTTTGTGTCTTGTCTTTCAAAATGCCGTTGTAAAGAAGATAAACAGCCGTGCCATTGTGAACGCCTAGAAGCGGACTGGATACTTCTTTTGTGGCGGGCAGCGGTTCGCCTGTCTCGGTGAAATAAACATGACGCGCCAAATCGGCAAAGCGGACTGTGGCGCGGATGTTACCCCGCTCGTCGAAAAGCGGTTCGCCCAATTCACAGTAACGAAAACCACCACCGAGTCCGGGAACATCATTATGTCCTTGGGATACTTTCGCCAATCGTTGTACCGTGATATTGCGGCATATGTGATTCTCCATTTCGACAAGGATAAATCGGCGATTGCCACCATCAGCGGCATTTTGCGCCAAAACTGCGTGGCCCGTCGTGCCGCTACCGGCGAAAGAATCAAGAATGAGAGAATCTTTGTCGGTGATTTGGTCAATTAGTAGTTGAATTAAATCCGGTGCTTTGGGAAATGCGAAAACCTGTGTTCCAAATATGCTGCGTATTGCCTGTGAGCCATCAGCGGTGAATATGCCATCAATAACGCTGGGTAGGCCAGCAGCAGTTGTTTGCAGTTCATTTAGAAAAACTTTTTCACGTGGACGACCATTAGGTTTTTTGGGAAATAGAATTCGTCCTTCTTCTAATTTAGCATTCATTGTTTCACGACTGTAACGCCATCCTGTATTCACGGCGCAAGGATAACGCAAACCAGTAATTGGATCTTCAAGGTCATAATGAAGATTTGGTCTATCTTTGGCATTAGCCAAACCAAGCATGCTTCGACTCATCCATCTACCCCGGACATCATTGTCAGGATTGCTGTATTTAGATTCGTCTCTAGATTTGCCTTTCAGTTTACAGCCATAAGGAATACGCGAATAAACAAATATGTATTCATGATCTGTTGATATCCCATTTAAAGAACGACTATCAAGATGCTGGCGTGCTTTCCATACAAGTTGCGCCATAAAGTTTGAAGGACCGAAAATCTCATCCATCATTATACGAAGATAATTAGCTTCGTTGTCATCAATACTAACGAAAATAACGCCATATTCGCATAGAAACTCACGCAACAAAGCCAAGCGCGGATACATCATACAGAGCCACTTGTCATGGCGGGAAAGGTCTTCCGCTTCCTTGCCGACGGCGCGGCCCAGCCATGCCTTCATTTCGGGGCTGTTCACGTTGTCATTATAGACCCAGTTTTCATTGCCGGTATTGTAAGGGGGATCGATGTAGATGCACTTGACCTGTCCGGCGTAATAGGGCAAAAGGGCTTTGAGCGCAATCAGATTGTCGCCCTGAACCAGCAGGTTGCCGCTGCCGGGATCGCCCACGGAAAGTTCATCGTTATTTTTCAGTAAATGAAAGGGAACCGTGCGGTGATGATTGACAACAGCCTTTTTGCCGATCCAGTCGAGTTTGGGCATTAATCCTTCAGCTCCTGTTCTTCATGAGACATTACAGACAAAATATTGAAAAAAAGCTATTTGCCATGCGAGTATAGGTATCAGGCATTCTTGTGTCAAGAAAAAATCAAATTTATAATTGCTTTTATTGAAGAATTGGTTTGGATTGGTCTTTAAATCGTTTAAGATCAAAATACATTATACGTGTGTCTTTATCTTTATCCTCGTTCCAAAGAAACTGAAATCCATTTTTTTTATAAAAATTGGTGGTTATTTCGTTATTATAAGAATCAACAGTTATAAACCGGCACCCTGTTCTATTATGTGTCAGAAAAAATTCTTTAGTCATATTTAATAAATATGACCCAATATGGTTTCTTTGATAATCCTTGTGCACTCCAAGTCTGCCAATTTTAACAGCAGGGAATGTACTATAATTACTGAATTTATAAGGTATGTGTTTTTTTATATCTTTCCAGAAGATCTTCTTTTCTGTCTTTTTTTCTTGTCGTGTTAATGGAATGTGATCATTTAGAAAACTAATAAAGGCCACAGGATAGAACAACCCCTTATTTGTGGCCTCAATGGGCTGGAAGAAATATGTCTCTGCAAGTAAATGTTCTTTATGATGTATGGCATCTTCTTTAAAAAAATCATTTAAGTCATCTGCGCCACAATCAAAAAAAATGGCTCTCTTGAAATCTTCATTAGTTTCCAAGCGAGCCAAAATAAATTTATCAGATTCTATTTTATTTCTTGTTTTTACACGCATCTGCCATTATCTTTTTTATGGCCTTATTTAAACGCGGCGTAGCAACTGCGCCCATGGGATTATGTAAATCTTTTTCTATTCTTTTCAGGAAAGAAGCGCTTGCCTTGGAATCTAATTTGGGCGTTGGTGCAATTGGTAATGCCATTGTCATTTTCTCCTTTCTTTTTGTTTGGCACTTAGTGAAATCGTAAGATAACTTTTTATTAACAACCCTTGTCTAATTTTCGGAGTGTATTATACCACACGTGTCAAGTTTTTGTTTACAATGTATCCATTTTTTATTGACGGCGTTAGTTTTGGGGGTATATTTGGGGGTATGCGGGAAATTACACCTTAAATAAACGTAATTATCAAGACCACTTATCTAATCTATTCGATCCCCCTCATCCCAAAATTTTTATTTTTTCGCATTGAAGATTTTGGACAACTGCCACTTTTTGCGCTTTTTCCAGCCTCCTTTATGATAGGCGTAACTGGCCAAAAGCGGCAGTACCGTTGTCGCTTCAGCGTAAACCATCTGTTCGCAGGAAGAATCCACCTTGCCCCAGGAATTGGCTTCTTTGAGCGTGGAGCTGGAGCAGGCACCGTCGCGCACATCTGCCACGGTAATTTGTACAGCGTATTTGTGCATCGGTACTTCATGTCCCAATATTTCCGCGCAGACAACGGTATCCTGTGCGAAGTTTTTCGGTACACCGCCTCCAATCATTAGTAAACCGCTGGTTCCGGCTTTGATTTTTATATCGGTCAGTTCCCGGAAATCCTTGACTGAATCAATGGAGATATGATTGTCGGGACGGTCATTCTGGTGCAACACCAGACCGAAGCCGGCGGAGCTGTCGGAAAACGCGGGGCAGAAAATAGGCACGTCATTTTCATAAGCCGCCTGAACCAGAGAATTTTTCTTTTTAGCGTTTTTAACCAGATATCTGCCCATTTCGGAGATGAATTCCCGCGAGGAGTAAGGACGAGGGTCAAGCGCGTCCGCTATTTTCTTGATAGCGCGGTCACAAGCCTGTAAATCGTTTTCACTGATGAATGTATCGTAAATCCGGTCTATATAAAGTTTG
>JAQUMP010000411.1 GCA_028718065.1 Chitinivibrionales bacterium
AAGGCCGATGGGGCGAAGCGCTCCTGGGAATCACGGCCTTTATCGCCCGCAGCGCCTCCCTTGACAAAAACGTACCGCTGGACTCCGCCTGCTTTTCGGCTCTGCCGGCGTTGCCCCCAATTGCCGTGGCGCAAAACATGCCGCCGCACAAGGGCCTCTTTCTTATCGGACTGGCGCTCCTTGTATTATTTTTAATTGGCACACCCCTGGGCCGTTCCATGCTGCCGTGGATACTGCTGCTGCTTCTGTCCGGCAATCGCCGGGGCGGCGGCGGTTTTGGCGGAGGGTTCGGCGGCGGCGGATTCGGCGGATTTTCCGGCGGGTCAAGCGGCGGCGGCGGCGCCAGCGGAGGATTTTAATATGAAGAAAGTAACAAACCCCAGTGAAATCGCCGAAAAATTAGTGGCCGATTACCGCGCCGTTTACGGCAGCGACCTGGTGAGCATGTTTCTGTACGGCAGCGCGGCCGGTCACGAATACCGGCCGGGAGTTTCGGACATAAACCTTGGCGTGGTGCTTGCGGACAATTCCATCAGGCGTATCCACCAGAGCATGCCGATCCATAAAAAATGGCGCAGCTACCCGTTCGCCATTCCCTTTTTTATGACGAGAGCCTATATCAGCAGTTCGCTGGACACGTTCCCGATCGAATTTCTCGACATAAAATCAAGCTATCGCATTATTCACGGGGAAGACATTCTCGCCGCGCTGCCCATCCACAAGGAATATTTGCGATTGCAGTGCGAGCGCGAGCTTAAAAGCATTGCCTTGCATCTGCGAAAAGCCTATATTGAAAGTAACGGCCACCGGCGTGCTTTAGCGCAGTTGTTGGCGCTATCGCTCAAGCGTTTGCTGCCTGTTTTCAAGGCGGTCCTGGTATTGCACGACTCGACGGTCCCCAAGAACCGCAGCGAGATCGTTCTTTCGGTTGAAACGGTCTATTCCCTGGGATCATCCGCCCTTTCGCAGGTATATGCCCTGAGCGCCGGCGCTGCAAAATACAAAGGAGAGGCGGCCGATTTTATCGATCTGTTCGACCGGTATGCAAATATTATCGATACGATTGCCGAATCCATCGATCGCATGAGCAATAATTAACAAACGGGAGGTTTCGCATGGGCACCAAACAAAAAATCATACTTGTCATCGTTATCGTCGTGGGCCTGATTTTGCTGATCGCGGGTTGGTACATGAACGGTTATAATCGCTTGGTGAGAATGGACGAGTCCGTTAAAAGCGACTGGGCCCAGGTCGAAACGCAGCTCCAGCGCCGCTACGATCTTATTCCCAATCTGGTTAATACCGTTAAAGGGTACGCGGCGCATGAGTCCGGGGTGCTGACCGCCGTTACCGAGGCGCGCTCGCGCGTCGGCTCGGCCACTTCGGTCCCCGATAAAATCAGCGCCAACCGCGAGCTGGGATCGGCGCTCTCGCGCCTTCTGGTGGTCGCGGAAAACTACCCGCAACTCAAGGCCAATGAAAACTTTCTCGATTTACAAGCGCAACTTGAAGGCACCGAAAACCGGATTGCGGTGGCGCGCCGCAATTATAACGAAGCGGTGCGGGAATATAACGTTACCATCCGCAATTTTCTGCAGCGCTTTATAGCCGGCAACATGGGGCTCGCGCCAAAGCCGTTTTTTGAAAACGACGCCGCCGCCGCGAAGGCGCCCGAGGTAAAATTTTAATGGCCGTGAATTCGATCCACAACCTCCCCGAAGGGAGTAATGGGCCCGAACACACCCTGCGCGAGTCCAAAGACCTGGCGCTTTTAGCCAGGATCGTAGAGCATACACCGCTTGTTATCATCGTAACGGAGCCCGACGGCGCCATCCGGTATGTCAATGCCACGGCGCAGACGGTGCTGGAGTACTCGCGCCAGCACATGCTGGGAACGCCGCTGGAAAGATACCTCGTGGAAATCGAAGGCTATCCCAGTTTCCAGGAAGTCCGGCGGCGCATGGGCGAAGGAGACGGTTTCCAAACGCGGCTTCTGCTGCTCGGCAACGGCAACGAGGAGCACGTTTGCCTGCTTAACGCCTTTGAAATCAAGAACGATATCGACAAACGCGAACTGCTCGTTTTTATTTTTCGCGACATTACCACCGAGGTGCGCGGCTCCGAACAGCTCGAAATGAAAAACATCGAGATGGCCAAGATCAATTCCGAGCTTATCCGCAACAATACCGAACTCAAACGCATCAGCGAACTTAAATCCAACTTTCTCAGCATCGCCAGCCACGAATTAAAAACCCCGCTCACCTCCATCAAGGGGTATTCGGACATCATTATCGACGGCATGAAAGACAAACTCGACCCCGATATTTACCGCATGATCGAAAGCATCAACCGCGCCGCCGACCGTCTGCACAAGGTCGTCAACAATATTCTCGACGTAACGCGCATCGAGCAGAAACGCCTGCGGCTCAAGCCCGAGCACATCGACCTGCCGGCGCTCGCGCGCGAAAGCATCGAGGAACTGGTCCATTTTTCCGTCAAGCGCAGCATCTCCTTTGACTGCCGGTTTCCCCCGGATTTGCCGACGTTTTTCGGCGACCGCCTGCGCATGCAGCAGGTTTTCGCCAACCTTTTCAGCAACGCCCTAAAATTCTCGCCCGACAAGAGCGCCATCGTGGTGGCCATCGAGGTCAAGGACCGCCTTTTTCATATAACGGTCAAGGACCAGGGCATCGGCATCGACAAAAACGAGTATGCCAAGATTTTCGACCCCTTTTACGAAATCGGCAGCGCCAACCGGCACAGCACCGACGTTTCCAAATTCATGGGCGGCGGCACGGGGCTGGGATTATCTATTGTCAAGGGTATCATCGAACGCCACGGCGGCCAGATCTGGGTGGAAAGCGAAGGCGTGCGCGAAAACGAATATCCCGGCTCGGTCTTTCATATTACCGTGCCGATCGAGGCCGAAATCAGTTGGGACGACGACGAAACCAAGGCCCTCTTTCTTGCCAAGGACGACGAAAAACACGGGCAGTCGGCCGAGGTCATGGCCGTCGAGAAAAAACCCGTGATTCTTTTCATCGATGCCGATAAAGAGGCCGTGGAAATCGCCAGCATGACCCTGCAAAACGCCTTCGATATTCTCGTTGCCGAAAACGGCGAAAACGGGCTGCAACTGAGCTTTGATCACCACCCGGACCTGATCCTGCTGGATTCCTACCTTCCCGGGCTCGACGGTTACCGCCTCTGCCGGATATTGCGCTCGCAGGAAGAAACCCGGGACATCCCGGTGGTATTTTTTTCCGCCGGCACCCAGAACGATGAGATCCAGAAATGCTTTGCGTCCGGGGCGATCGATTTTATCGTAAAGCCCTTTAACGGCCGCGAACTTTTAGATAAAATCTGGCGGCTCTTGATGCGAAAAAAAGAAATAACCCCGTTCGGTTAGCGGCCTGCTCGCCGGAGGGCCGTTTCTTGCATTGACTTGCCCTGAGTTCCAAACCTATATTTGTAACGCTTTTTAAAGAATTGAGCGCACTGTTTTCCTCTGCTTGACCTCCGGTTTGTCACGGCGGCGCCTGGAATTTAAGCCCATGAAATTGATTCACCGAAACCATATCGTTTGCGCCCTGCTTTTTCCGGTCGCGCTTTCCCTCGGGTGCAGCCGGAACCATTTTGAAAGCAGCAGTTCCGTCGGTCAAGGGGTTTTTGCCGGTAACACCAACGTACTGCTGAATCCCGCGAATGCTTTTAAAATTTTTAACGACAGCCTTCCGCTCGCGGCCGCGGTGAGTTTTGTTGATCCCGGCGACACTATCCATTCCATTTACCATCGGTATATACAATTTGGAAGTTCCGTGCAATACGAAAACACCATAACCTGCGGGATGCTCTTCGGCACGCGCGCCTTTGGGATCATAACTTTTAGCGACACGGCGCTGTTATCCTTTTATAACCAACACCAGGGTTCAATCGGCGCCAAAAGCCTTTCGCTGGTTTTTTCCGACTCGCTGCGCGCGCCGTGTACCATTCGGATTTATTCGGTCACGCCGTTTCCGGG
>JAQUMP010000412.1 GCA_028718065.1 Chitinivibrionales bacterium
TTTTAATGCCCGCAACTACGAACAGGCCATCAAGCAATTCGGCGAAGTCTTAAACCAGTTTCCCAAAGGCGCCTACGCGGACAATTGCAACTACTGGGTCGGCGAATGTTATTACGCCCGCAGCGATTATGCCCAGGCCATCGCCCACTTCCAAAAATCGCTTGAGTTCCCCAACTCCTCCAAGGCCGACGACGCCCAGATCAAACTGGCGCTCAGTTATCAGAAGCTCGGCCAGAACGGCATCGCCCGGACCGAATTCCAGAAACTTATCGACCGGTATCCGGCGAGCGAGTATGTGCCAAGGGCGAAAAAATATTTGTCTACGTTGCCCCAATAATATTTTTATCTTTGTTTTTCTTTTTGGAAAGGGCTCCGCCCTTTAAATCCCGTAATGAAAATGCATATTATAGCCTAAAAGATTTAAGCCATATTAGCTTTTGTAAACATCCGCCATCGCAGACTCCCCCGTAAGTTTTCAAAAAAGAAAAACTTAACAAGACAGAATATTATCTTTTAAATACAACAAGCATTTTCCCTGCGGGATATAAAGGGCGGAGCCCTTTCCAAAAAAGACGGGGCCCAATTATATTAAGAGAATCAATGCAAAAAGCCACTTACTATTTAGAATATTGCTTTTTACGAATTCTTGAGGCCCTCATATCCTGCCTGCCGCGCGGAATGGCGCTGGCCTTGGGAAAATTGGCAGGCAACGCATTATACTTTACAGGATACTACAAAAGCGTCGCGCTGCAAAACATGCGCTACGTCGGGCTCGGCAGCGAACGGGAAATTACGCGCATTTTAAAGCGGCTCTATGGCAACATGGGACGCTATGCCGCCGATTTTATTCGCAACGGTAAACGTCCCCCTCCCTTTACCGTTAGCAACAGCGACCTTTTGACCGGGGCGCGCAAGCGCAACAAGGGCGCCATTGCCATCCTGGCGCACTTTGGCAACTGGGAAATAATGGCTAACGTTTTCGGGCCGCACCTCGGCGACCTCAACGTTCTCGCCAAACCCATGAAAAATCCCTTCGTGGAAAAGTGGCTCTTAAAAAAGCGGCTGCGCGCCGGCGTTAAGCCGATTTACATGGATAATGCCGTGCGCAAAATGGTGTCCGCTTTAAAAAACAACGAAATCGTCGCGGTGCTCATCGACCAGTTTGCCGGTGGTCAAGGGACCATGGCGCCTTTTTTGGGAAAAGAGGCCAATACCATCCGCACCGTCGCCGGTTTGCTGCAGCGTTTTGATTGCAGCATTTTGCCGAGTTATGCGCTTCTTGAAAAGAACGGTTCTTATTTAATCGTAATCGAAGAAACGGGCGATCTGGGCATTCGTCCCGAGCAGGAAGAGCAATTCATAAACGCCTACCAAAAAGAGCATAACGATATTATTTCGCGCTGGATTTTGGCCCATCCCGACCACTGGTTCGGCTGGTTCCACAAGCGGTTTAAGGGAAAACTTAACTATCTCTAACAATTTAAAGACAAGAAAAATCGCCAAAACTCAAGGAGTTGTTATGAAATTTATAGCCGCCGCAGTCTGTTTTTTAGCAATTGTCATCCTTTTGCTTTCGTGCAAAAAACAGGCAAACCAATTTACGCCGGTAACGGGGTTCGACCTCAACAAATATCTGGGGACATGGTACGAAATCGCGCGGCTGCCCAATTCTTTTGAAAAAGGCCTGGAGCGGGTGACGGCGACCTATTCCCTCAAGGACAACGCCAAAGTCGTAGTTGACAATAGAGGATTAAAAAACGGCAAGCCCGCCAGGGCCGTCGGCAAGGCCATTGTTGCCGGTGCGCCGGACCAGGGTTACTTAAAAGTATCGTTCTTCGGCCCTTTTTACGCGGACTACATCATCCTCGATTTGGACAAAAACTATTCGTATGCAATGGTGGCAAGTTCTAATAAATATCTGTGGATATTGTCAAGGACACCGCTTTTAGGGAAAGAAACAATCGATTCTCTTGTCACCAAAGCGGGCAAATTGGGGTTTGATACGGGCAAGCTTTTCTTTACCCCTCAACAATAAAAACGCCTGTTTGGCTGAAAATTCTATATATTAGTGTTAAGGATATTACTTGTTTTTATTAACGGGGCATGCAATGAAAAAAGCATTTGTTTTATTCGCGGCAGTCGGCATAATGACCGGTGTTTTATTTTCCTGTTCGGATAATCCCAGCGGCGCTTCCAATACAAATCCCCCTCACGACACGACGGGAACAATCGATACAAGCCATCATGACTCAACGGTGCAACTCGACACAACCGTGCGCGGAAAATGGGCGGGGGCAATGGGCGCCATAACGTTAATCCATTTTCACGGTGAAAAAATATTCGTCAACATTTCCGGTTCGGATTCAACCTTCGCCTTAATTACCCGCGATACCTTGATCGATACAACGCTCAATAGTTCCATAAAAGATACCACATTGGTTCTCACGGGAAAGTGGAGACTCAAACCATTGCAGGATTCTATTCTGCTTTTATGTGAATCGGGCAGAATCATTGATACAACACTGCATGCTCTGGTTTCAAGGGATTCGGTTGCCGGCCAGAGAATTCCCATGAATATAAGCATATACCGCAATTCCCAATTGGGGACCATCGAATGGAAAGTTATCTTAACGGATTTAATTCCGCTGGCGCCCTATCTGCATATTGATTTATCAACGACGCCGCTCAGCGTTTTGCAGGTAATTCAAATTATTCTGGTAAAAAAATCGCAGATTTAAAAACCGTAGCCGATTTTAACGGTTGCAAAGGCGCCCGGCCCATAGGTCCCGCCGGATTCTTCGTAGATTGCATTCAAGATGTTCTGTGCAGTCAAGCAAAGCCACAGATTTTGCTTCAAGGATATTTTGCACGAAATCTCCACGGTATTGTACGAGGCCAAATTTACAAAAAAGGGCTTGAGCTTGAGCGAGCCGTCCGGCATGAATTGAAGCGAATCTTTGGATATTTCCACGTATTTCCTTTTTCCCACATAATTAAACCCCAGTTCTCCCTCTACCTTGATATTTGAGAATTTATGCGACGCGCCGGCTTGCCCCCCGAATAAAAAATTAGGCACATAATCAAGCATGGAGCCGGTGGAAAGGTCTTTTGAATTCTGCAAAGTGCCATGCGTTGACAACCGCAACCACTTGAGCGGCCGCCATTCCATTTCGCCCTCAAGTCCTTCCGAATAGGCCGCGATGATGTTGCGGTGCGAAACATAGGTTCCGGCACTGTCGTTGATCAGGGTCTGGCTGATTAAATCTTTCATGGAATTGTAAAACGTTCCGAGCGTAACGGTAAGAGGCTTTAACGGAACAACATCAAAAGCCGCGTCAAAACCCCAGACGTATTCGGGAGAAAGATTCGGATTTGCCTTCAGCACAAAACTCGGATTAATTTGCAGGTCGGGCAGATACAATTCGGCCAGCGACGGCGCCCGAAAAGAGCGTCCGGCCGATGTCCGAAATGTTAAAGGATCTAAAACCTTATAGGAGATGCCGAGTTTTGGGGAGAGCGCGCCGCCGAATTCGGATTGGTAATCCAGACGCAGCGCCGGGACGATATTTAATCTGTCAAGCAATTTGATTTCGTCTTGAATAAAACCCGCGCCGTTCTGAATGGCTTTCCTGGTGGAAAATGAATTCGGCAATATTTTGCCGGTAGCGGGATTAATGGTAGCGCCGAAATCGGCGCTGTTGTTTAAAAACTCCAGTCCGGCGGTTATAACATTAGAACTTCCGAGGGTAATAATGCCCTGTGATTCGGCCTGCCAGTCATTGGTCTGCGATTGCCAGAAACTCGGAACGGCCGTTTTGCTGGAATCGATGCCTTCGTTATAAAACGCCCCGGTAACATGACGGTAAAAGGCAAGCGCGCGCACAACAATATTTTTGGAAACGGCCAATTTTATCTGCGGACCGATAAGAAACTTGTCGCCTTTGGTTACAACATCAATCGAATCGGGCAGTATGTTTTTTGTTTTTCCGAAGCCAAGC
>JAQUMP010000413.1 GCA_028718065.1 Chitinivibrionales bacterium
CGTGAATGTTGGAACCATCGGGCATGTCGACCACGGCAAAACCACGCTGACCGCCGCCATCACGCGCGTTATGGCAAGCAAGGGTCTGGCCAAATATATCTCCTACGACGAAGTGGCCAAGGCCTCCGAGTCGCAGGGCCGCCGCGATGAAACCAAGATCCTTACCATCGCGACCTCGCACGTGGAATACCAGACCGCCACCCGTCATTATGCGCACGTTGACTGTCCGGGACATGCCGATTACGTCAAGAACATGATCACCGGCGCCGCGCAGATGGACGGCGCGATCCTGGTGGTGAGTGCGGCCGATGGCCCCATGCCGCAGACGCGCGAACATATTCTGCTCGCCAGCCAGGTGGGTGTGCAGTACATTGTCGTATTCCTTAATAAGGTCGACGTGGTCGACGATCCGGAACTTCTGGAACTGGTAGAACTGGAAGTCCGCGAACTGCTGACCAAATATAAATTTCCCGGCGACGAAATTCCCATCGTGCGCGGCAGTGCGCTCGGCGCCCTGCAGAATCCCGAAGATCCCGCCAAAGCCAAGTGCATTCTCGATCTTATGGACGCCATCGACAAATACATTCCCACGCCCAAGCGCGATGTGGAAAAGCCCTTCCTCATGCCGATCGAAGACGTTTTCTCGATCACCGGGCGCGGCACGGTTGCCACCGGGCGCGTGGACCGCGGCAAAATTCATGTGGGCGAAGAAGTCGAAATCGTTGGTATTCACGACACGCAAAAAACGGTCGTTACCGGCGTCGAAATGTTCCGCAAGTTGCTCGACGAAGGTCAGGCCGGCGACAATATCGGCTGTCTGTTACGCAGTGTGGAAAAAGAGGCGGTTGTTCGGGGTATGGTGCTTGCAAAACCTGGCAGCATTACGCCGCATAAAAAGTTTTCGGCCGAGGTCTACGTGCTTACCAAGGAAGAAGGCGGCCGGCATACGCCATTCTTTAATAACTATCGTCCCCAGTTTTATTTCCGGACAACCGACGTCACCGGTTCCATTAAACTGGCCGAAGGCGTAGAAATGATCATGCCCGGAGATAATGCGCAGCTTGAGGTCGAACTGCACGGGCCGATCGCCATGGAAAAAGAGTTGCACTTTGCAATGCGCGAAGGCGGCCGCACAGTCGGTGCGGGCGTTGTTACGGCCATTATCGAATAAACGGATTTCGTCGCTCATTGCTATCGCTCCCAATAATCCTGGGGGCGATAGTCATGAATGCGCAAACAATAAAACGAGCGAGATAACAAGGGTATGCCGAGAGAAAACATAACGCTGGAGTGCACGTCCTGCAAACAGCGCAATTATATGGTTAGCAAAAATAAACGGAAGCATTCTGAACGTTTTGAGACAAAGAAGTATTGCCCCTTCGAACGTAAACGCACTGTGCATAAAGAGGCACGGTAGGGTTTAATGGTTCCGGTGTAATTCTTTCCCGTTGATTTTCTGCTGGAAAAGCGATTTATAATCAAGAGCGGCCAAGAACCCGAGATTATCTATTGTACCCCGCTTAAAAATCCGGTCGTGGGTATTTTATGGTTAGGTACCGATTGAAGAAATGGAAATACGAAATACAATGTAGGTCTGTAGCTCAATTGGTAGAGTAGTGGTCTCCAAAACCATTGGTTGGGGGTTCGATTCCCTCCAGACCTGTTGTTTAAAAACAAAATTATGAAAAAAATCATTCAATACCTTAAAGACGTCCGTTTGGAAATGAGCAAGGTCAGTTGGCCAACGCGCAACGAAGTGGTCGGCGCGACCTCGCTGGTGATCGGACTCAGTGTCGCCGTGGCAATTGTGGTCCGTTTTTTTGATTTTATTCTCAAGAAGGTTTTTGAGCTCGTTTTAAATATATAAAACCGGATTATTCAATCTTAGTTTCGTTCGTAAAGGGAATATTCAATGGCTAAAAGCTGGTATGCGGTCCATACCTATTCCGGGCAAGAGGGACGGGTTGTTCAATATATTAAAGATTTAATCGCCTCGGGCGAAATGGCCGACAAGATCGGCCAGGCCCTCAATCCGACGCACGATGTCGTATCGGTCAAGGGCGGCAAAAAAGTCAAGACCACCCGCAAGTTTTTCCCCAGTTATATTCTGGTGGAAATGGAGCTCGATAACGAAACGCAACATTTTATTCGCGGCATTAACGGCGTAACGGGTTTTGTGGGAAGTCCCAAGCCGCAAGCCCTGCGCGAAGAAGAGGTGCGGCGCATTCTCGGGCAATCCGAAAAGGGCGCCCGGCAGCAGATTTCCGAAGTGCCGTTTGAAATCGGCGACGGCGTAAAAATCAAAGAGGGGCCTTTTAAGGATTTTGACGGCGTGGTCGAAGAGGTCCATCCGGAAAAGGGCAAGATCAAGGTGATGGTGAGTGTGTTCGGCAGATCGACGCCGGTAGAAGTCGATTTTTTGCACGTTGTTCCGATACAGTAATTCTTCATTGGTAACGAGAGGAAAATTACCGTGGCCAAGAAAGTCATCGCCCAAATAAAATTGCAGATACCGGCCGGTTCGGCCAACCCCGCTCCTCCGGTCGGTCCGGCGCTCGGTCAGCACGGCGTTAATATCATGGCCTTCTGCAAGGCCTTTAACGCCAAGACCAAAGACGGCAACGGCATTGTAACGCCGGTGGTAATAACCGTTTTCGCCGACAAGTCCTTTACCTTTATCACCAAGACGCCGCCCACCTCGGTGCTTATCATCAAGGAACTGGGGATCGAAAAAGGCGCCGGTGTGCCGAACAAGGAAACGGTCGGTACCTTGACAAAAGAACAGGTCAAAAAAATCGCCCAGATGAAAATGGAAGATCTCAACGCCGCGAGTGTGGAAGCGGCCATGCGTACGGTCATGGGAACCGCCCGCAGCATGGGAGTCAAAATCGCCTGAGGGCGCATTTCGACGCTACTACCATCTATAAAGGAGTTTGTGTTGCATGAGTCACGGTAAAAAATGGGAAAATGTCCGCAAAAAGATCGATAAAAACAAGGAATATGCCTTGACCGAGGCGCTTGAATTTCTCAAGGCCAATTCCACGGTAAAATTCGACGAAACCGTGGACATCGCCGTTAATCTGGGCGTGGATTCCAAAAAGAGCGAACAGGCCGTGCGCGGCGCGGTGGTGCTGCCCAACGGCCTCGGCAAAACCGTGCGCGTGCTGGCGTTTGCGCAGGGCGAAAAAGAAAAAGACGCGAAAGAGGCGGGCGCCGATTATGTCGGCGGCCAGGACCTGGCGGAAAAAATCCAGGGCGGCTGGCTCGAATTCGACTCGGTCGTGGCCACGCCGGACATGATGAAAGTCGTGGGCAAGCTCGGCAAAATCCTCGGGACGCGCGGGCTCATGCCCAATCCCAAGGTCGGCACGGTAACGCCCGATATCGGCAAGGCCGTTAAGGAGCTTAAGCGCGGCAAAGTGGAATTCCGCTGCGAAAAAGCTTCCATCCTGCACGCGCCCGTGGGCAAGCTTTCGTTTGCCGCCGATAAATTGCGCGAAAATATCACGGCCTTTATCGACGCCGTTGTCAAGGCAAAACCGCCCACCGCCAAGGGGCACTATATCCAGAAAATTTCCGTCTCCAGCACCATGGGGCAGGGACTTAAAATCAACGTGGCCGACGTTATCGCGTCCGCCGCCAAATAACCGAGGGCAACCGAAAGTTTTTTCAAAGGTATATCACGATGTCAACCAAAGCAGAACGCACCGCCGGCATAGAAATGCTGGTCGGCGAATTTCAGAAAGCCCGGGGAATATTCATCACCGACAACAACCGTATCACGGTTGCCAAGGTCACCAAGCTGCGCAACGATCTGCGCAAGCAGGGCAGCCGCTACCTGGTGGTCAAGAACACTCTGGCCAAAATCGCGCTCGAACGCAGCGGAAAAAAAGAGCTGGCGCCTTATTTTAAAGGGCCGGTGGGGGTCGCGATCGGCTATAACGAACCCACCATTCCCATTAAAATCATCAGCGATTTCCAGAAAGACAACGCCGAG
>JAQUMP010000414.1 GCA_028718065.1 Chitinivibrionales bacterium
CACTTCCGGCGGATAGAGTTCAAAGCTGCGGATATCGCCGAGCACGTCATTGATGTTGGCCAACTCGCGGTTGAGCACGCCGATTTTGTCCCATTCCGAACCGAGCCGCGCGGTCAGCGTTTCGCGGATTTGCCAACTGTCTTTTTTCTTGTCTTTTGGAGCGGCGGCCCACAGCGGCATGCACAGCAGCAGCGCTAAGAGCGCGCTGGTAAGGAGCCGCTTTTGTAGGCCGAAAAGACGCATGCTAAATCCTACTTCGATTCTTTCTGGATCTGTTCCCGTTGTTTATTGATTTCGTCAAGCCGCTTTTGAGCGTCCTGCCGCTGGATCTGGGCGCTATCCTGCGGCACGGTCGATTCCAGCGCCTTGAGCCGCTCGTCGATATCAATGCGTTTTGCGCTTTTTTTATTCTTAAGCAAGGTAAAATTGCGGATCATTTCCATACTGGTCTGCCTGAAACGCAGCGGAAACGTAATGCCGCCGACTATTTTCCATTTTATGTACCAGGGCTCGAATGACGCGGTTATGCCGCGCGCTTGTTCGTCGGGAAATTGCGGCAGCCACACCCTGCTGTCTACATTCCGGGTACTCATGTCGGAACCGCTGTTCGTGGAAAGCAGCAAGGGAACGCAACCGAAGATAGTTATGCCGCTTGGATAGCGGACCCTGGCGCCCGGCGTGACATACATGGGATTTTCGCTAAAAGCAATCTCCCACGCGTCCGGACTGTGGTGTCCGAGCATTGTAAAATTAAACTTTTTCGGCGTCATATTTTTATTCACTAACCCTTCCAGGGAATACTCAACGAAAAAATCCGATTCCACGCCGGTCCATTCGATACCGGCCGAGAACAAATACTGGCTGTAATTAAGGTACGCCGTATTCAGCGGCAGGCGCAACCCCAAATCGGCCATAAACTTGATGGGCAACCACGATATTTTACGAATCAAGTCCAATTCATAAAGCGCCTTGCCTTCAACGCTGCTGCCGTAAATGAGCAGCCCCTCCGGTCCGATCTTAAAATCATCCGTTCGGAATGAGCCGATTCCAGGAGGACCTTCCGGCGGTTTGTAACGGTACGCGAGGGCGATTCCGGCCCCGTTCAGGCGCAGCTCTTTTGTATTCGGCAGCGTTGCTTTAACCCCTCCGGTAAAATATCCGGGCGCGAAACTAAAGGTTACGATGCGCGATTCGCCGTAGAGGGAAAGAAAATCGAACAGACCCCATTCAAAGGAAACCTCCGGGAAACCGCGTATGTTCGAGAAAAGCGAAGCTCCCTTTCCGCCGTGCGATAAGGTATCAACGTTGTCCCAGATAAAACCGATCGCCCGGGTCGTTAACGAAATATTCCCCCGTCCGATGGTCGTGGCCGAAGCGCAGTCGAATAAACCTTCTCCGCGGCTGCGCTTAAGCGTGGTCTCCCCGCTCTGGCCGAAAACCGGATCGACAACTATCAACGGCCACAGCACCAGGATGACAATTAAAATGCGTAGGGACGTTTTCATTCTTCTTCTCCGCCGGGAATCGTTAAGGATGGTTCTTTTTTAGTTGAATCGGATTTATCGGAATCGCTGAAAATGTTCTCGATGGATTTCATTTTAGACTGAATATCCTCGCGTCGCTTTATCAGGGCGCTTCTCTCGTTTGAATAATCAAATGTTTCGGTGCTGTCGCGCAATCCTTCGAGGCTGCCCTTGAGCTGGTTGATAACACTGTGCTGAGATTCAATATTTTTAGCCAGGGCATCGGCCTTTTTTTCTTTGACCTGCTCCATGAAAATAAGGGTGCGGATCGCCTCGGTATTGGTTTCCTTATAGAGCAAGGGCGCTTCCAGGCGAACATGAAACCCAAAGAAGTTCGGCTGCAACCCGTTGCGGGGTTTAACGGACTCAAACACCATGAATCGCACTCCTCCGACCACGCTGAAGCGATTTTTAAGGCGGTATCTGCCGCCCGGTTCAAGCCAGCCGTATTGCTGATCGTAGCCCGCATCGCCCGCGCTTATTTTTGTGTGCTTTTCCTGATAAAGCCCTATGCCGCCGTCCAGAAAAAAACTATGGAGGTTCATTTTCCATTCGGCCCCGTAGTTAACGGCAATCTGGTTGTAACGAAAAAGCAACTCGCCATTGTCGGCCAGATTGACGGCCAGATAGGTCTTGAGCGGCAAGCTTTTATAAAGTGCCAGCCAGTCAAGGTCTATGATGGCGGAAGGAAAAAGGAATGGATTAAAATCCGGCTTGGTTTTATCGGTTGTTATCGTGATCGTATCCTGGGCCGTAGAAAGGAACAGGTCCACGTCGGCGGCAAGTCCGAAGAACCGCAGCACATTGTTGCCGGGCAGCGTGAGTTGCACGTGGGCTTCGGTCGGGCCAAGGCCTTTTGATCCGAGCGGAATTGTCTGGGCGCTGATTTGCATGATGTCGGAGATGCCTATGCATCCGCCAAGTATTGGATCGAGCCTGAAACCCTGGGCGCTATACCAGGCGTTGGGCTGAAAATATACCGTTATGTTGCCGTTGCCGATAACATTGGAGGCAGGAATCGTAATCGTGCCTTCGCTGCGCCCGCGAATAACGGTTTGTCCGGAGAGGGCCGTTATTAGGCTAACAGTCACCAGATTTACAATGAGGAAAATCCGTTTCATGCAATACCGGCCACATTCATGGTTTGTTTGGACGGCTCCTTATCTTTAACCAATCCCACGTTGATCGGGATAAGGGTTGTTTCGTTAAAACGCTTGCCGTTGCGCTTGAGCTCGCGTTTGAATCCCTTGAGCGCATCAAGGTCCTTTTCCATGAATAAGCGCCAACCGTTTTGATTGCGCAATTCCACAATTTTAAGCCCGGGATCATTTACCCATCGCTTGAGGGTGGAAATAGAAATGCGCAACCGCCTTGCAATCTGCCCGCTCGTCAGATACTGTTCCATACTGGTCTTCCTTCCGTTGAGTGCGGTGTATCTGGTTAACTGTTTTTAAGACTTTTTTATTGATACTTGTTGCGAAAACGTATTAAATGTTTGATAATCGCCTTGTTATGGCAATACTTATATAAATACAACATATAGCATATTAATATTTTAAATATACCATATATTGTGCATACATTAACTCTTTGAATTCAGGTGAATTAATCAGGCCATAAACCTGCTTGATAACCCGTTCAAAGATTCGTTAATCTATTATAGCCTTACCGGTTACAGGATGTCAACCATTTCCCGAGGTATTTCGATACTTAAACTTGCGGTTTGGAAAAGGGAGTTCAGGCCGGGTTTTTAAGACGGATATCCGGCTGGAAAAATGTTTTTAAAGCCGGGAGCGAAAACGGGTGCCGGTATTATAGCTTTTGTAAATCATTTTCGACGATGATGCCGAAGGCGGGGCCTAAATTTACCTTGTCTTTTACAATCGAAGATGCTATTTTGTACAATCTTCGGGTAATTTTTTTACGCGGCCATAGCTCAATTGGATAGAGCATCTGACTACGGATCAGAAGGTTCGGGGTTCGAGTCCCTGTGGCCGCGCCATCTTAAAAGGTTTGTTAAATTTCAACCGCAATTTTTTTTTAATATATTCCCGCCGGGCAGACCGAAAAATATAACTCGCTGCAAAAACTCCTTGTTTATCCAATTAAGATAATATATAATAACATTCAAGGATAATCCATAATAGATAATTTCGGTAACCTCCTATGCAAAACCCCTTTATATTCGGCAAAGTCGTACGAGGAGACCGGTTTTTAAACCGGGAAGCGGAAGCGGCGACCATCACTCAAACACTTCTCTCCGGTCAAAATGTTATTTGTTATTCTCCGAGAAGGTACGGTAAAACCTCACTGATGATGCTCGTAAAGGATAATCTGGAGACTAAGGGTCAATTAGTGTTTTTTATCGACCTTTTCCGCATTACGTCACTCGAAGATCTTTATAATGTTTACGCAACTTCCATCATGGGCGCTATACGAAGCCCGATAAAAACGCTCATTCAAACGATAC
>JAQUMP010000415.1 GCA_028718065.1 Chitinivibrionales bacterium
GGCGCGTTTGAGCGCAATGAAAGCGCCGGCTTCGGCCATCTGCTGTTCGTAGAGCGCCAGGCAGTCGTCTTCCCGGGCGTGGGCCAGCAGGAAATTTTTTTGCAGCATGTTCTTCTTGTAGCGGCCGAGCGCCGCGCAGTAGAGCGGGTCAAGTTGACAAATAAGCATATCGCAGAAGCCGCGCCGCTGCGCGGGCGCGCACGTTACCAGGGCGATGTCTTCGGGACCGAAGCTCAGCACGGCGGCCATGCCCAACCATTCCGAAAACGCCCTCACCGGTTGGCCGTTGCGTTGCAGTGCAATTTTTTTTTCGCGGTCAAAACCGATCGAGGCGCGCAGGGGCATTCCGGTGCGGTGCGAAAAAAAAGTCCCTTCAACCACGCTTACTTCCGCATTAAAAGCGATCATCTCCCGGCGGGCGGCATGACGTTGCGAGCGGCCCGTGCACAGCAGGTGGATCGATTCGAGCAGGTTGGTTTTGCCGCTGCCGTTGGCGCCGTGGATCACCATGCCGGCTTCGTCGATGTCCACGGCAAGCAACCGGTAATTGCGAAAATCGGTGAGGGAAAGATGAGTTAGGGCCATAGGATATAATGGACCCGTCGGCGGCATGCCGGAAATCGGCCTTTACAAACACGCTTCCTGCCGCCCTATTCGGCCGCCGCGACGGTCTGGCTGATGAGCGTGGAAATGGTCATGGGACCGACGCCGCCGGGAACGGGCGTGTAGGCAGCGCAATTGTCAACTATTGCCGGAAGGTCGATGTCGCCCACGTTCCCGGGATGAAATCCGGCGTCCACCACCACCGCGCCCGGCTTGACCCAGTCGCCCTTAATGAACTGCGGTTTGCCCACGGCGCCCACCACGATGTCGGCGCGGCGCACGATGTCGGCCAGGCCCTGCGTGCGCGAATGACAGATGGTAACGGTCGCGTTGCGATTAAGCAGCATCATGGCCATGGGTTTGCCCAGAATCGGGCTGCGGCCCACGACCACGGCCTGCTTGCCCTCCAGCGCCACCTGGTAGTGGTCCAGGAGCGTCATGATGCCGGCGGGGGTGGCGCTGCCGAAGGCGGGCTCGCCCATGGCCATGCGGCCGAAGCCCCAGCAGGTAACGCCGTCGACGTCTTTACGCAGGGCAATAGCGTCAAAGCATGCGCGTTCGTCAATATGGTCCGGCACGGGATGCTGCAGGAGAATCCCGGCCACGGCCGTGTCGTTATTAAGCTGGGCGATGATATTTAACAGCTCGCGCGTGGTGGTGGCCTGCGGCAGGTCGATGCGGCGCGAATCCATGCCCACCCGGCGGCAGGCGTTGCCTTTCATTTTAACATAGGTTTCCGAAGCGGGATCGTTGCCGACTAAAATCGTCGCCAGGATCGGCTGCACGCCGCCTTTTTGGATAATTTTGGCGACCCGTTCCGTAAGCGACGCTTCGATCGATTTTGCCACTGCCTTGCCGTCTAAAATCATGGCCATAGGACCAGTCCTTTTATAAAAGTAATAGCTCAGAAGTCAGAATTGAGAATTCAGAAGTTCAGAATAAAGAACCCTTCGAGAACTTTTAAAGAGTCGGAAATATGCATTCAAAGCATTCTGAATTCTGTCTCCTGAATTCTGAATACCTGAATTTATCATCTTAAAAAAATATACATAATGGATAATCAAAACTATCAGTGAAAAATCCCTATTTCTTGACGGAGCGCTTCCGGCATGCTATACTATAAATTCCATCGCACGATTATTGCGCGGGCAGTTTTAATTTGCGGCAGTCACAACATATTTTGATGGAAACCCATGCTTTTTGAATACCTCTATCAGCATTCCGGCATTTACCTCTTTTACAGCCGACTCTTTGCAACGAGCATGGCCACGATTTTCGCGTTTTTCCTGGCCATGGTCCTGTTTCCCTTTTACATCGGCATGTTGCGCCGGTTCAATTTTAATTCCGAACTCACGGCCTCCGAGCACACCGTGGAACCGGTCATGCCGGCGGGGATACTCTTTATGCTCATCATCTGGCTCACCTCTCTGCTGACGGTGCGCTTTAATTCCTACGTGGTTTCGGCGCTTATAATTTACACTTTTTTCGGCCTTATCGGCGCCATCGACGACCTGGCAAAAGTCATCAACAAACGGCGTTTGGCGCAAGGGAAAATTGCCAAGCAGAGCTACCAGTACAAATCGGACGGCATTTCGTCCAACCTGCGCCTGGCGCTCTATATCCTTATTTCCTTAGCCGCGGCGGTGGTGGCCTATAAATACATCCCCAATATCAACGGGCATATCACGGTCCCGTTTTACAAAGGATACCCCTATTTCCCGTCCTGGCTTTTTATCCCGTGCATGGCCTTGACAATTGCGGTAATGGCCAACGGCGTCAATTTTAACGACGGTTTTGACACCCTGGCCACCATACCCCTCATCACCTGCCTGCTGTTCGTGGGCGTTATCGCCTACATTTCCAGCAACGCGGTCTGGTGCCGGTATCTGCTGCTGCCGCATATTCCCAACGTGGAGGAGATCCTGCCGCTCATCGGCGCGGTTATCGGAACCCTGCTGGCCTACCTCTGGTTTAATGCCCCGCCTTCCACCATCATCATGGGCGACAGCGGCGCCGTGGCTCTGGGCGGCATGGTGGGCATCATGTTTGTTTTTATCAAGGCCTGGCTTTTCCTGCCGATCGTGGGCTTTATATTTTTTATGGAATTCACCTCGGTCTTCCTGCAGATCGGCTGGTTTAAATTATCAAAAGGCAAACGGCTCTTTTTAATGGCGCCGATCCACCATCATTTTCAAATCCTCATGCGCAAAAAGCCCTACTATAAAAACGACTTTTTAATAAAGACCAAAATCGCCTGGCGCTTCCACATCGTTTCGGTGATTTTATTGGTGGTGGGCCTGATTTTGTTCTTAAAGGTGCGTTAAACAAATTATGGTCACCGATATCCGTTCCAGTTATTCCTCCCCTGCCGGCCGGGAATTTACCATGCTGGCCGGGCGCTGCGCGGCTATAAATCCCGCCAGCCGCGTGCTTGACTTGGGGAGCGGCTACGGCGACGGCGCCTGCAACCTGGCGCGCGAATTCCGCTGCAAGGTTACGGCCATTGACCAAAGCGAAGAAAACATACAAAGCGCGCAACAGCTTGCCCAGGAAAAAGGCGTCAGCCATCTGATTACCTGGGAAATCCGGGACATAATGCAGGCCGATTTCTCGCAGGCGGAGCCCTTTGAGCTGGCGCTCGCCGAGGGAGGAACATTCTCGTTTATTTCGCGCGTTCGGGGGCTTGCCCTGGTGCACCAATGGCTGATTCCCCGCGGGTGGCTCTCGTTTTCGGACTTGATTTTTTACACCGAAAAAGTACCCCCCGAAGTCAAGACGATCTTTGAAGACGACCGCTATCATTATGAATCCGAACAATCCTATCGCGCCCTGGTGCATGATGCCGGATTCGAGGTATATTGCATGACCATGGTCCCGCCCAGCGGCTGGGACAATTATTACGCGCACATGGCCCGCAGGCTGGAGGACGAAAAAGGCGTCTTTGCCGACAAGCGCATTAAACTTGCTTTCCATAAAGAGATCGATGTTTTTTATAGACTCGAAGGTTTCCGGTATGTCGGTTATTTGTTCTGTCTTGCGCGGAAAAGGGAATAAAAAAATCCGCTGTGACAAATATCACAGACGGTCGATTGCCGCAGAGGTATCTTTAAAAGACGATTATTACCGTTGGCTTAATAGGAAAGAAAGTTTAATAACCATTTTTATAAGGAGGTTGTATGGCAAACGTAACGGTAAAGTTTCTGGCCGCCGCAGGCGTGCTGGCAAGCTGCGCCCTGGCCCAGATGCAGTCGGTCTCCACCGGTGATCCGGCGCAGGGCAACGGTGAAATCGACTGGGCAACGCGTACCGTGGTTGCCGTTGGCATCGGCGCTCCCAACCCCGACATGCCGCAAGCGGCCCAGCGGCCCGGCGCCCTGCGCGCGGCAC
>JAQUMP010000416.1 GCA_028718065.1 Chitinivibrionales bacterium
CCTCGTTGCGGCGGTCGCAGCGCTCATAAAAATTGCAGGCCCCGGCGGGCGCCGCCCCGGGTTTTTCTTCGCCCGGCAGCGGCAAGCGCGGGTGCAGGCCTTTCCCGGGAGTCAAGACCGACGAGAGCAAAAGGCGCGTGTAAGGATGCAGCGGGTTTTCAAAAATCTGGGTATTCAAGCCCATTTCCACCAGGCGTCCCAGGTACATGACCGCGATCGTGTCGGCGCTATGGCGCACCACGGCCAGGTCGTGCGAAATAAAAAGCATGGTCAGGTTAAAATCGCGGCGCAGATCGTCGAGCAGGTTTATTATTTGGGCGCGGACCGAAACATCGAGCGCGCTCACCGGTTCGTCGGCGATGATAATTTCCGGGTTCAACGCCAGGGCGCGGGCGATGCCGATGCGTTGGCGCTGGCCGCCGGAAAATTCGTGCGCATAGCGGCGCTCGTGTTCGGGGGCCAATCCCACCAGCGTCAGCAATTCGGACACCTTTTGCCTCCGGCTTTTTTTATCCCCTATTCCAAAAATTCCCAAGGGTTCACCCACGATCGCGCCCACGGTCATGCGCGGGTCTAAGCAGCTCTGGGGGTCCTGGAAAATAACCTGAATATATTTGCGCAAATTCCGGCGCTGGGGCGGCGTGAGCGCCTGCCACGAGACGCCCTCTTGACTATAGGGACCCGCGGCGATGGTGATGGCGCCGCCGGCAAGCGGCGTAAGGCCCAGGGCCGCCATGGCCATGCTGGTTTTGCCGCAGCCCGATTCGCCCACCAGGGCGAAGGTGGCGCCGCGCTCAATGACAAACGATACATCGTCCACGGCCGTTAAATAACCGCCGATGCGGTTCAGCACGCCTTTACGGATAGGATAGCGCACCGTGCAGGCCTGCGCTCGGATGGCGGCCGCGGCGGCGCCCGGTGCGCTTGTTGCCGGAGGATTATTCATACAGCAGGCACCGTACCTGGTGGGAGGTTTGCGGGGTGTACAGTGCCGGATGTTGGGTGCGGCAGCGCTCCATGCGCGCGTAGCAGCGCGGATGAAACGGGCAACCCGAAGGCAACTCGTGGGGGTTGGGAACCTCGCCGGGAATAACGGTGAGCCGCGCCTGTTTACGTTCGATGGTTGGAATGGAGGCCAACAAACTTTTGGTATACGGATGCAAGGGATTTGAAAAAAGGGTGTTCGCCGCGGCGTTCTCCATGACTTCGCCGGCATACATCACGAGCACGTCGTGGGCCATGGCCGAAACGATCCCCAGGTCGTGGGTAATCATGATCATGCTCATGCGCAGCTCCTGCTGCAAGCCCAGCAACAGGTCGATTATTTTGGCCTGGACCGTAACATCCAGGGCTGTGGTGGGTTCGTCGGCGATGAGCAGCATCGGCCGGCATGCCAGCGCCATGGCAATGACCACGCGCTGACGCATGCCGCCGCTGAGCTGGTGCGGATAGCGCGCGGCGACGACGGCGGGAGCGGCGATTCCGACATTGTCAAGCAGCTCCACCGAGCGGGCCATGGCTTCGGCGCGGCGCACGTTGCGGTGCAGCACGATCGCCTCCGCGATCTGGTCGCCGCAGGTAAAGAGCGGGTTGAGCGCGGTCATGGGGTCCTGAAACACCATGGCGATGCGGTTGCCGCGCACCCGCCGCATTTCGCTTTCCGGCAAGGCGGACAATTCTATTTCGTCAAACAGCAGGCGTTGCGCCGTAACGGCGGCGATCGACGGCGGCAGGAGCCGCATGAGGGAAAGGGCCGTCACGCTTTTGCCGCAGCCGGATTCACCCACGATCCCCAGCGTTTTTTGGGTTTCGATACTAAAAGAAATTCCCCGCACCGCGCGCAACGTCTGATGGTTTTGCACGAAAGAAACGTTCAGGTTTTCGACGGACAACAAGGGGGCCATAGCGTATGGAATATACAACGTTTACGAATCGCGCGACGCCCCTTTTCTATTGCATCATTTTTTTTATGGATTTTACAAACGGCGGGTAGAGGATCCCGCGCTCGGTGATGATCGCCGTAATGTTCGCGTGCGGGGTCACGTCGAAAGCGGGATTAAATGTTTTTACGTTTTTCGGGGCGGTGGTTTTGCCGAAACCGCAGGTGATCTCTTCGGCCCTGCGTTCTTCGATGGGGATCTGCGCGCCGGATTTTATGGAAAGATCAAAAGTGGAAAAGGGAGCGGCAATAAAAAAGGGAATTTCGTGGGCGCGCGCGAGAATCGAAAGGCCGTAGGTGCCGACTTTGTTGGCGGTATCGCCGTTGGCGGCGATCCGGTCCGCGCCGGTAATGACCGCATGCACTCCCTTTTTGGCCATGACCACCGCGGCCATGTTGTCGCAGATCACGGTAACATCGATGCCGGCGGCCATGAGTTCGAAGGCGGTAATGCGCGAACCCTGGAGCAGGGGCCTGGTTTCGTCGGCGAATACTTTAAATTTTTTACCTTTTTCCGCGCCGATATAAATGGGCGCCAGGGCGGTCCCCATGCCGCCGGTTGCCAGCGATCCGGCATTGCAGTGCGTAAGAATGGTGCCGAAATCCTTGATGAGCTTAAATCCGTTAATTCCTATTTTACGGCATATTTCGGCGTCTTCACGGGCTATTTTTATTGCCTCTTGTAAAAGAATATTTTTTAATTGAAAGGTTGTATGGCCCTTGGTCTCTTTGCCGGCGACGGCCTGCATGCGCTCCAGTGCCCAGAAAAGATTAACGGCGGTCGGCCGCGAAGCGGCCAGATAGGCCGCCTTTTTTTTCAATATTTTTAAAAAAACCGAAACTACCGTTGTGTCGGGAACCTCGCGGATGCCAAGATAGAGCCCGAACGCCGCGGCAATACCGATGGCCGGGGCTCCGCGCACCTTAAGGATCTTTATGGCGTCATACATGGCCTCTGTGGTTGCAATATCTTCGTAAAGACGCTCCTGGGGCAGCTTGGTTTGGTCGATGATCCGTACACAATTATTTTTCCATTCAATCGTCGTGAGGGGCGCCATGGTTACTTTCCTTTTTTGGTGATATACCGGGTTGGGTCTGTTACGCCCGCTTCGGTAAAGCCGATTTTGCGTATCCGGCAACTGTCGCAGGCGCCGCAGGCCAGGCCCGCGGCCGATGGATCGTAGCAACTGTGCGTAAGGCCGTAATCCAGCCCGAGCGCGCGGCCCTTTTGGATGATTTGCGCTTTAGTCAACTGGCTCAGCGGCGTGTGGATGGTGAGGGCGCGACCCTCGACCGCGGCTTTGGTGGCCAGGTTGGCCATTGTCTGAAAGGCCGCGATAAATACCGGCCGGCAATCGGGATAGCCGGAATAATCCACGGCATTCACGCCGATAAAGATATTGCAGCAGTCAATCACTTCCGCCCATCCCAGGGCCAATGCTAAAAAAATGGTGTTGCGCGCCGGAACATACGTATTAGGGATGGCGTTTCGCATCACTTTTTTGGCGCGGTTCTTGGGAACCGGCAAATTTGACGTTAGCGAGCTTCCGCCGAAGGCGGCCAGGTCGATTTCCATGATGCGATGTTCCTTTACACCCAGGAATCCGGCGACTTTTTTCGCGGCCCTAAGTTCCACGGCATGACGCTGGCCGTAGCGGAAGCTGAGCGCATAGAGGCCATAGCCTTCTTGCCGGGCAATCGCCCCGCACGTGGCCGAATCGATGCCGCCGGAGAGGAGGAGAATCGCTTTTTTCATAAACTTAAAAAATGCCTCCTTGGCACAAAAAAAATATCAATAGCAAGGTAAGGTTTTAATTTCGCGCGATCCATTGGGACAAATTTGATCGAATACGATAGAGTAATTCTGAGGAAATCGAACCAAGGCGTCCTGCGAGGATAGATTTGTTTACCACGGCTAATCGTGATATTCTGATGACGCTCGCGACTTTTAAACCTGAATTGGTAAAATTAGCTGTTCCGGGTACTGATATTTCATCGAAACCTTCGATGGCGTGGTATGCTTTAGAGGAGACCATACAAACTAACCAA
>JAQUMP010000417.1 GCA_028718065.1 Chitinivibrionales bacterium
CCAGGTCGGTAAACTGCTGCGGCACGGCCAGGTCCGCCTTCTCGGAGAGTTTTTTAATGCGATCGAAATAATTCAGGTAGTGCCGTTCGGCGTCGAAGGGGGCCGTGCCTTCCTTGGCGGCGATGGTGGAAATTAAAAACGGCAATACTTCGCCCAGCCGCGCCTTAATGGCCGCTCTGCTCTCGGCAACCACGTTTGGCGGCAGATCGTTCTTTTGTGTAAAGTAGGTTATAAAACCGTCGAGCCAGGCAAAAAAAGCGGCCGGATTGCCCTTGAGCGCGCTCTCCTTTTTAAAAAAATCAAGCGCGGTGCAATAATTTTTCTGGAAGGTGTATTCGTTCTCCAGGGCGCCGCGCAGCGCTTTAAAGTCCTGGTAGGCTTTGTCCTGGGAATTAAGGATTGAGGGCGGAAATATATTTTCGATCGCCAGCAATTCCGCATGCACTTTGTCGATCTCTTTTAAGTGCCTGCCGACCGTGTCCAGCGCCTCCGTAAAGTTAAACCCTTCGAGCTTGGTGCTGGAACCGATGCCGGTATAGGCGCCCCGGTCGACGATATTTTCCTTAAATATCTTTTGGTATTCGGCATGCTTGGTTTCGAATTTAAAGCGCCACTGCGGCACATACCGGTATTTTATTTTGAGCACTAAATTTTCGGTGAGTTTCCCGGTGAGCCAGTAAAAAGTGGGCGACTTTGTATCCATGGCATACACGCTCGTGCTCTCCGGCACGGGCGATTCGTCGGCGACGAGCGGCCCGACGATCTTTTTATTCTTTAATGAATTCGTAAAGGAGCTGCCCAGCTTTTTTTTCTCCGGTATTGTCAACACCAAATAAAAATGATCTTCCCGCGGGGCGGGAAAGGCTATGAAATACATAGTGTTCTTTTTAAGCTCGAAGTCGTTTTTATCTTTCTTAAGTTCGTTATAACCCTGTTCGGCATTGGATAGTTCCACTTTCGGCTTGAGCTGCTGGTAAGGGGCGCAGCCGAATCCCAGAAACAGTGCAGTACAGAGCAGAATTACCTTGTTCTTCATGAAGAGCTCCTCGTATGAAAAAGGAAATTAGTTTCGGATTTTATTTTCCGTACTTGATTGGTCCCGTAGTTTTTCGTATCTTACCATTATATATAATAATAGTATTTTGCAGATGGTTATCCCAAAGTTTTCTTTGGCCGGGTTAATTGGCATAATTACGGTGCACGCGTTTTGACATTAAGGAGTATACCGCTCGAATGAATCTTTTGTCAACAATTAACACACCCGCCGACCTGCGCGCTCTTCCCATAAGTCAACTACCGCTCCTGGCGCAGGAAATACGGGAATATATAATCGAGGTCGTGAGCAAGAACGGCGGGCATATCGCCCCCAGTCTGGGCGTGGTGGATCTGACGCTGGCCCTGCATTACTGCTATAACACCCCCGACGACAAAATCATCTTCGATGTCGGGCACCAGGCCTATGCCCATAAAATCATTACCGGCCGGCGCGAAGCGTTCGGCACGATGCGTACCTTCGGCGGTATCAGCGGTTTTCCGCGTACCACCGAAAGTCCCTACGATCCGGTTTCGGTCGGCCATGCTTCCACCTCTATTTCCGCGGGCCTGGGACTTGCCATGGGCCGCGATCTGCTGCAGCAGCGCCACGCCGTGGTTTCCGTTATCGGCGACGGTTCGCTTTCCGGCGGATTGGCGTTTGAAGGTTTAAATAACCTTGGATCGCTTTCCACCAACATGACCGTGGTGCTCAACGACAACGAAATGTCCATCTCCCGGAATGTGGGCGCGCTCTCGCGCTACCTTACGCGGCTGCTGACCGACCGGCGCTTTAACCGGATCAAAACCGACGTCTGGGAATTGCTCGGGCATTTGTCCAATGTGGGCAAGCGCGTGCGTTCGCTGGTGCAGAGCGTCGACGAATCGCTCAAGCATTTTGTGATCCCCGGCAAGCTCTTTGAGGACATGGGCCTGCGCTATTTCGGCCCGGTTGACGGACACAACATTCCCGAGCTGATCGAGGTCTTTAAATTCATCCGGTACTCCGCCACGGGGCCGAACCTGGTGCACGTGCTCACCAAGAAGGGCAAAGGCTACAGCTTTGCCGAGCAGAACGCCACCAAGTACCACGGCATCGGCAGCTTTTCCATAGAGACCGGCGATTCCTGCGTGTCAACGCCATCGAGCGCCTCCTACAGCGAAATATTCGGCAAAACGCTCACCACGCTCGGCCGGCAACAAGGCGACATCGTTGCCATTACCGCGGCCATGCCCGACGGCACCGGCCTTAATTTCTTCCGCGACGAATTTCCCAAGCGGTTTTTCGACGTCGGCATCGCCGAATCGCATGCGGTGACTTTTGCCGCCGGGTTGGCGCTGGCCGGGTTAAAACCGGTGGTGGCGATCTATTCAACCTTCCTGCAGCGCGCCTTCGACCAGATCATCCACGACATCGCGCTCGATCGCCTGCGGGTTGTTTTTTGCATCGACCGCGCGGGCCTGGTGGGCGAAGACGGCCCGACGCATCACGGCCTTTTCGACCTCTCCTACCTGCGCGTGGTCCCCAACGCCGTGATTATGGCCCCCAGCAGCGGCGTGGAATTGCGCGACATGATCTATAGCGCCATGACCTATCAGGAGGGCCCGGTGTTTATCCGGTATCCGCGCGGCCATTGCGAACCCTTTACGGGCGAGAGCGCTTTTTCGCTGATTCCGCTCGGTCAAGGGCTGGTGCTGCGGGAGGGCGACGACGGCGTGCTGATCGCCGCCGGCGAAGCGGTGGCCTGGGCGCAGGCCGCGGCCGCGCTGCTGGCGCAGCAAAAAATCAGCCTTACCATCGTCGATGCGCGTTTTGTAAAGCCGCTGGACGTTCCCTTTTATGCCGCGCTGCTGGCGCGCCACACCCATTGCGTTACCCTGGAAAGCAATTCGATCCTGGGCGGTTTCGGATCGGCGATTTGCGAGCTGGCCGTGGAGCCCTCGTCCCAAAAAAAAGCAAAAATATTGCGGCTGGGTTTTCCGGATTGTTTTGTGGAACAGGGACCGGCCGCGGAGCTTAAAAAGCACCTTAATCTGGACACCGCTTCAATCGCGCGCCAGATCGCGGAATTTTTAAAACGAAAATAACCGTCATGAAAATTCGAAATGCCCGATTCCTTTTTGCGCTGTTCCCGCTGATAGCGGCTTTTAATGCCTTGGGCGCCGTGAGCGAACCGCTCTTTTGGGAACAGGAGATTGCTTCCTCGTTTTCAGCGCGCACGATTTTTTATCAACAGCTTGGGCTGGGCGGCGACAGCGCCCTCTCTACCGACCGCAATATCGTGGAATCCCTGCCCGCGCGGCTCGCCGGGCTCAGTGACCGCAGCAGCCCCTGGTTCCATTTTGTTACGGGAGTTTCCTTAATCTTAACAAATACGAATGCCGCCGGCGGCGAATTCAAAACGGCGCTTTCCCAGGCCTCCGAAAATCCGGGAATGCTCTGGGCGTTGTTCGTGGAATTCCGCAGGCTCAACTACGACGCCTGGGCAACGGTCGCGCTCAACCGCCTGCAAAAATGCTTTTTAAGCAGCGGCGCTCAACGGGCCCCGGTGATTACCCAGCAACTGCTCTTTTTTGCCGAACAGGAAAAAGAAAACGGCCGCGTGGAACGCGTGCAGGAATACCAGAATTTTGCTCAACAATTCGATAAAAACCTGGTTTTACCTCTGGCGCAAACGGCGCTTTCTTCATTTCCCTTTAATCCGGGCCGATGGTTTGCCGCGCTGTCCGAACTCTTGTCGCAGATTGCCGGCTCCTGGGAAATGCAGCTTGGTCTTATCCAAACGTTCTGGCAGTGGCTGTACTATTTTCTTCTGGTAATCCTGAGCGCGGTCGTGGGGGTGCTTTCTTATAAATATCTGCCGTTGGCGCTGCATACCGCCGCCGACCGTTTTCCCCGTACCCTGCGGCCGGAATTGCGCCTTGCCCTTACCCTCATCATGGTG
>JAQUMP010000418.1 GCA_028718065.1 Chitinivibrionales bacterium
GTCGGCCGCGGAATTTCCCAAAAGTTTTTCGATTTCAACGATGTGTTTGGACATAAGACTTTGATAAACGATGATATTATTAACAATTATAGAATATATAAAATGTATTTTCTCTAATTATTTTATTATTTCTTTTGCTGTTTTTTAAGGAGCCTCGGTCTCTGGGGTTCCTCCGAATAAAGCGGGCAGAGGCGCAACCTGATATATTTTATAATAGCTAATGTGCATCGGATTCCATTACTAAGTAATAGGGCAAGTTAAAAAACATGAATTTTTTAGAGCGGCTTAAAGACGGCCTTAAAAAAACACGCTACCAGATGGCCTCGATGATCGGCGGGGCCAAGCAGTTCGATGAAACCTTTTTCGGCTCCCTGGAAGATGCCTTGATTGCTGCGGACATCGGCCTGGAACTGTCGCTTGATATTATTGTTCGCTTAAAATCCGCCATGGCTCTTCAAAATGCGCAAACGCCGCAACAAGTTTACGCCTTGCTCAAAAAAATCGTTGCCGGCGACCTGGCCGTTACCGCGCCGGTCGTTGCGCCCTTTACGCAAAAACCCTGGGTCATGCTTTTTGTAGGAGTCAACGGCACCGGCAAAACGACCACAATCGGCAAAATGGCCAGCGCATTTAAGGATGATGGAAAAAAAACCATGCTCGTGGCCGCGGACACCTTTCGCGCCGGCGCCATCGAGCAGTTGCAGATCTGGGCGGACCGCAGCAATAGCGACTTTATCGCGCAGCATGAAGGCGCCGATGCCGCTTCGGTGGCCTACGATGCGCTCGAGGCGGCCAAGGCGCGCACCATCGACGTGGTGCTGCTGGATACCGCCGGACGTTTGCATACGAAAGTCAACCTGATGAACGAAATGGAAAAAATCGTCCGGGTCGTGGGCCGCGCCATTCCCGGCGCTCCGCACGAAACGCTGCTCGTTATCGACGGCACCACGGGCCAGAACGCGCTCAAACAGGCGCAAGTATTTCATGACGTGGTGGGCCTGACGGGGCTTATTATCACCAAGCTCGACGGCACCGCCAAAGGCGGCATCGCCCTGGCGCTTACCAAAATGCTCAATGTGCCCATAAAAAAAATCGGCATCGGCGAAGACATGAGCGACTTGCAGGATTTTGATCCGGCCGCGTTTGCCGAAAGCATGTTCGGCGATCTGCCGGAATAAAAGGTATATTCAAGGGGGAAAATCGTATGCCCGACGAGAGCAGATATCCAACCATGAAACTGCTGCGGTGCAAAAAATGCGGCGCGGTTTTTACCGTGAGCGTGGGCTCCTCAAACGAGTGTCCCGAATGTTCGTATCCCAATGAAGAAGGGGCCGAATTCCGGCCCGGCCAAAACAACACGCCCCCGGCAGCGGACGCGCCGAATAAGGAGGGCAATGGATAGCACTTTATGGGCTTATCTTTTCGGCCCGCCCCGGGAGAAAAAGGCCCTGATCGACCTGGTGCGCGAACTGCCGGTTTTTCAGGACTGTTCGCTTTCGCAGCTTGTCCAGATCGAACGCGTCATGCACAAACGCCTTTACCGCAAGGACGAAATCGTTTTTAACGAAGGCGAACCCGGCGCGGGAATGTACATCGTCATCCACGGTGAGGTTGCCATCCGTAAACGGGTCGCCGCCGAAAAGCAGATCGTGCTGGCGGTAATCGGAACGCGTCATTTTTTCGGCGAGCTTGCGCTTTTGGACGAAATTCCGCGCAGCGCCTCGGCCGTGGCGGTGGAGGAAACGGAGCTGCTTGCCTTTTGTAAACCAGACCTGGAGCGCATCGTCCTGCGCAATCCCAAACTGGGCGTTACCATCCTCCGCAATATTTCCCGCTTGGTGTGCAAACGCCTGATAAAAACGAACCAAAACGTGGAAACGCTCGAAAACAAGCTGGAAGAATACAATTCCCGGAATGCAACGCAGAGCGGCGCGGGCATTACCGTTTGAGGGCCTTATGCGCGTCTCCTTGATTCTTAAAATCGCTTTTTTTGTGCTGGCCGCCGGGGTATGCGCGGCCATTGTTTATTGCCTGTATCTCCTGCGCATTCCCCTGATCATGTCCATAACCCTTGCGTTTTTGCTTAAACCCCTTGTCAACTTTGGCGAAATGCACGGGCTCAACCGAACGGTCGTGATCGTAGGTCTTTTTCTTGGAATCGGATTGGCGGCGGCGCTGGCGGTAATGGTGGTCGGACCGCTGCTGGTGGGCGAAACCGGGATCTTTATGCACAACCTGCCGCGCTACGCCGCCCTGATGCGCCAGACGCTCGATACGGCGCACCAAACGCTGGTTAAGTTGTTTCCGTCTGTCAATGTTCCCGATTTGTATGTTTTTTTTAAAGGGAAATTTGTAAACGAATTAATAGGTTTTGTAAAGGCGCTTCCGGGCGTAATTTCCTCGTTTGCCGGATTTCTGCCGACGCTCCTGATCGTGCCGTTTATCGCCTATTTTTTGTTGGCGGACGGCCATCTTATTCAAAAGGCGCTTTTAGCGCTGGTCCCCAACCGTTATTTTGAAATGTTCGCGTTGCTCATAAATAAGGTTATTGTGGCCTTGCAGCTTTTTATCCGCGGTCAGATGCTCGATTCACTCTCGGTCGGCACGCTCATGGCCTTGGGCCTTACCATCGTGGGCATTCCCTACGGAATTGTTATCGGGATCATCGCCGCGATCGGCAACTTAATCCCGTATTTTGGCCCGCTCATCGGCCTTACTCCGGCCGTTTTGGTGGTGCTTTTAGGCCCGCCGGCATCGGTGGCCCCATCACTTCTGGCAATTGCGATTGTTTTTGCGGGCGTGCAAATCATCGAAAGCACGCTTGTGTATCCCTTGGCAATGGGGAGAAGCGTAAATTTACATCCGCTCGTGGTTATCATCGGGGTCACGGCCGGCGGCCAGATCGGCGGCATTATCGGCATGATCGTGGCCATTCCGCTTATCAGCATTTTTAAGGTGAGCCTCGAAACCCTGCATTTTTATTTAAAAAGTTATTCGATTATTTAGGCCCATCAAATTTTCAAAAAGATGGCCGGTCGGGTGTTTTCTCAAGCGCCGTAGGGAAGTCTTGAGGGATCCCAGACGCGGAGAAAATACCTGACCGGCCATCGTTCTTCCTACTGCAACCATGTTTTCCAGATGCTCGGGGTGGAGCCTTCGATATCTACGGCGCCGGCAATCGTGCGGTAAAATTCCGCCGGCCCTACGCCGCCGATAATCGCGTATCCGTAGCCGTGACTACGCATGTCCGCCAGCGCCGCCAGCGTTAACGCCCGGCCGATGCCTTTTTTACGGTGCGGACCCGCCACGCCCATGGGGCCGAAAAAGCCGCGCGCCGTGGCATCGTAGCAGGCAAAACCGACTAATTCTTTAATAAGCTCGTTTCCGACAATTGCAATTAAACAGGTGGCCGGATCGTTGCTCAGGGCAACATCCGTTTCGCTCTTCCAGGCATTATTAAATTTTTTTGCCACCCATTCCATGACCACGTGTTTTTCCGGGCCGATTGGTTTACGAATGGTAATGTCGGGGGCAATTGCGCCGGCGCGTTTTAAGAAGCCGTCCAGTTCGTAAAGCTTAACCAGCATGTCGTGCATAGGACCCTTTCGTTTTTGCAATTTTTACAAACTCAAAAAGAACAAATATTTCCAGGTGCGGCGTTCCGGCAAACATATCGAGCGGCAATATTTTAGTCGGTGCAAATCCCGTTTTTTGCCAGACAAATATCTGGCCGGGGAGCTCGTCGACGCCGCAGCAGGCCTGCACGACCTTAAGCGGCCGCCGGCCGGCGATCGCGGCGATTACGTTTTCGGGAATGCCTTGACGGGGCGGATCGGCAAGCACGGCCTCGGCATGGCATCCGGGGCGCGGCAGCAGGCGCAAAAAGGAGGCGTCACCGATACGGTGCGCAAAAAAGGAAACCGTATTGGTTTTAGGATAAAAACGCGCATTGTCAAGCGCGGCCTTAACGCCCT
>JAQUMP010000419.1 GCA_028718065.1 Chitinivibrionales bacterium
GGCCGGCGACAACTTTCCCGGGACTATCGCGTAAGCGTTATAGAGCGCTCCGAACTTGGCCCTTACCGCCGTATCGGTTGAGTTATTGTAATAGCAGTACCCGCCTTTTTGCTGGTAATAGATATTCGTCCAGTCCGCGGCGCCGGTTACGTAATCGATCGGCTTCCCGTCGTTGTACTTTGTCGTCCGCAGATTATCCGTGGTCCATATCTGGTTTCCGATTTTCACCGACTGGTAGGTATTCCCCTCAATGTCCGTTACCGTCCCGGCGCAGACGATCATCTTTATGTCAAGTCCGCTCGTATCGGAATTCGTTATGGCCATGTGATAATTCAGATACCCGTCCTGGGTCACGATAATAACGTCTTTGGCTGCCGCCGGCGAGCCCGTCAGCGTGAAATGACCGTCGCTTCCCGTCGTTGCCGTCTGGCCGCCCGTTTCCAATCTTACTGCCGCTCCGGCGATTGCCCCACCGCCGTCTTTGGCGGTAACGACGCCGCAGATATTCACATTTCCCGCAAAACATGCCGACAACGCCAGCAATACCGCCGACAATAATTTAACAAAATGCATAAAAGCCCCCTCCTGTAGTTGATTATAGCAACTCATTTTTTTTGCCAACCGAACAACATCTAAGACTCCCCCTCAAGGAAGGTTATTGCGGCGTTCCGTGTTGACAATGAGCCGCGCCCCCAGACCGGATATTTGTTCGATAAAAACCCCCGAATGAGCATTCTTAATATTTGCGATTTTACGACCGCGAATGTCGTACATTACAACCGCAGCGCTTTTTCCGCTTCTGTCGCGGCCGACTAAATTTCCGCTGGGCCGGCTGATTGCGGAGGTGCCCGCAATAATAAAAGCAGCCGACACGTCTTCGGTTTCATTTATATAGTCATAGGGCGCATACAGACGGACCTTGCATTGGTTCGCTGCGCATTGAATTGTATCGCCCGAGGGACCGGTAATCGATTTCGGTATTACCCATTTTAGCGTGCCGACATTCCCTTTGTAGTAAGCAGAGTTGCCGTCTTTAATAAGAACGCTCTGAATGAGCGACCCCCATTCCAAACCATTAGAAGTGGTAAGTTGGATATCCAGCCCCGTGGTTGTGGTATTTGCCAACCTGGTCCAGGAAATGGTGAGCGTATCTCCTATTTTATAGGTTGCTCCCTGCACGGGCATAGTAATGGTAACCGGTCTGTAAACGAGCACCGTCGCCGTCGCGCTTTTTGTTACCCCCTTGTAGGTCGCACTTGCCGTGACGGTATACGGTCCGCCGGATGTGGACCCTGCGGAAAATATTCCCCTTGTGGAATCGATCGACTGGCCGTCGGATACGGTCCACTTGAATGCGGGCGGTACAATGGCCCCGGTGCCGGCAGTGGCAACGGCGGTAAAAGGGATTGTCGACCATGTGCTGGTCGTGCATTTCGCCGGCGTGACGGTTACATTTGCTAATGTCAAGGAAGGATCGGTTACCTGTAAAGCGACGGAATAAACGGCGCTTGCCGGTTGAGCGTTGCCGCAGGATACGGTCACGGTCGCCTGATAAGACCCGATAGCGAGCGAGCCGGGCGTAACTGTATTAGTGAGCGTCTGAGCGTTCCCCGTACCGCCGGCGCTGACGGTAAGCCATCCCGAGCCGCTTGTAAAGCTTATGCCGGTGGTTACGGGGTTAAGTGTCCCGCTTCCGCTATTGGTGATCCGGACCGTTTGCGCCGCCGGAGACGCGCCGCCTTTTTCGGCTGCAAAACTAAGTGAGGCAGGGTTCAATACCATCGCCGTATTCTGCGATGCCGTTCCAATCCAGAAATCGCCTCCGTTGCCCACCCCGGTAATGATTTGTTCTCCGGTAACCCAGTTGACGAGACATTGGGCATCCAGATAATTCAGCGCTTGGTAATTTATAAGACACCTGCATAACCAATCGGCGCTGTTTCTGGAGCCTCCGTCACTATTAATTTCATGCTCATTACCGAAATCAACGAATTTTACGACCGCCCCCGGAATAGGATTGGTGCTATTGCAAGCCATGTAGGAAGGAGTAGTATCGGCAAAGCCGCCGGGATAGTTAATATTTATAACATAGTTTGAGGTATGGCTCCCTATTCCTATAAAAAGATAGCGGCCGTCAAACGACATGCCTCCTCCGCAACCGACGAGTGCATACCTGCAGTCCCATTTACCCGTGCCCCAAGAAAAGAAATATATGATATAGCCCCCGGAGACGCCGCCATAATAGGGATGGATGCAGAGTCGCGTAAGTCCGGTATCGACATCGAGGTCCTCCCCTTCCGCGCTGTAAGTGTGGGCGGTATCTTGAGGATTCCTCAAATATGTCACAAACTCGCGTTGCCCGGTATGGGTATTGACCCGGAATATATAAAGGTCTGAATCGGAGGCCCAGGTTCCACGCGTTCCATTGTTCCAATATATCCAATCATTGGTAGGAAAATCAATTGAACTATGGACATTGCATGGACATAATTTTGTAATTGTTCCGCCATCGATACTCATAATACAAATGTAAGAGACGGGGATTCCATTAACAGTATCGGGTTTGGTAAACGCGACACGCTTACCGTCCGGAGAGATATGCGGATGAGACGCCGGTTTTGAGACGATCTTGGTTGTTTTAACCGTATCGCTTCCCGCGATATCGATACGGTAAATATCTCCAAAAAGATTATTGCCGCGCCAGGCATAGTCCGGGTTTCGTACCGTTACGGCAATGCCGTCAACGGCCCACAGGTTCATGGCGACGGCTAACACGACAAAGCCGCAAAACACAAAATTTTTCATCGTATCCTCCTTTTCCTTTTTAGGGAATGTCAACTTTCTCTTTTGATGCAATTAATATATTTGCAAAAATCCGGCTTTGCCATGCGTCATGAATTGATATTGATGATATTTATTAATTCATTTTAAGTCATATTGTATATTATGATTATGCAACCGTCCCATTTAAAAGAAGCCATCGCTTACCAATATCTTTGCGGCGTGGTTAAACTTCTCAGGGCAAAGTCGATTGCCCAGCTCCCCTCCAGCAGGGCGCTTGCCTTAGAAGCGGGTGTTTCCACTTCGTCCATGCAGCGCGCCATGAAACGCATGCATTCCCAGGGCACGATCATCATTAAAAACAAGCGCTGGGGCGCGCGCATTGCCGGGGTCCACGCGGCCGCCATTAAAACAAACCCGCATGCCATTCAAATCCCCGAGCAGAAAAAACATGCGGAATACCGCTGGGAAAAAATTCGGCGGTTGATTACGGAAGATGTGCTGAACGGGACCTACAAAGAAAATCAGAAGCTGCCGTCCTTTAAGGAATTACACCTGCGCTTCGGCGACTGCTATCGCACCATTGTCAAGGCTCTTCGGGCATGCAGCGACGGCGGCCTTATCCGCGAATCCGGCAACAATTATACGGTGACGCCGCTCTCGCGGCCCTCGCGCACGACAATTTATCTGTTCATTCCCGAAATTATTTTTCCCGCCAACATCAGCGTCCATGACGAGGGACACCGCGACTTTTTGCGCCTGGCCGAAGTCGAATGCAAAAACCGTTCGCTCAATTTAAAAATCGTGGACATTAACAATCTTGACCGGCGGACACTGGCGCCGGAATACAAGGCCGGCGCGTTCGGCGCGATCGTGTATTGCAGCGAGTCCTTTAAGGAAAACGACTCCGTCATGGATTTTTTGCTCCCCTTTAACCGCGCCGTCGCCCTTATTGACGAACCGGAATATTTCCGCGCCTTTAACGCCCGGCACCATCGCACGCACCGCAATGTCCGTTTTTTTTCGGCAGGGGCTTCGGCCACCGCCGCCAAAAATATTGGAACAATGTTGATACGGTTGGGGCACCGCAAAGTCGCCTTTATCTCCATGCATGGCGCCGAGCAATTTTTATTTTCCCGGCGCCGCTTAAACGGTTTGCAGGCGGCGTACGATTCGGCCGGTTTT
>JAQUMP010000420.1 GCA_028718065.1 Chitinivibrionales bacterium
CTTTTTATGAAAACAAATTTAACCGTTTTGCTTTTGGCCGCCGCAGTCGGGCTTGCGCTGCGCTGCGGCAATGCGCCGTCGCCGCTTACCGGGAACGGTTCGCAAACCAAAAACGCTTTCCACGGCACGCTCTACGAACCCGACGGCAAAACACCGGCGGCGCATGCGGCCGTTCTGGTCCGCAGGAAAAACAGTCTGGCGAATGTGCCCGCCGTAAGCCTTTCCAAAATCCTCGGCGATACGGCCAGTGTCTTTACCGATAAGAATGGGGAATTTTTCATCGATTCGGTTGATACCGGCACCTATACCATACAAGGAAATGATAATAACGGCAACTATGTGCTGATCGATTCCGTAAAAAAAACGGCGTCGGATTCTTTAGCTTTGGAACTGGGGGCCGACACGCTCAAGCCGGCGGGGGCCATGCGCGGTATCGTGGTTTTATCGCAGGGCGGCGACCCGGCGAGCGTTTATGTGCTGGCCTTCGGGATAGACCGGTTTACAACCGTGAATGCGGACGGCAGCTTTTTGTTTCCCAACCTGGCCCGCGGAAATTACCATGTACGGCTGATTACGGGCTTAAAGGATTACGGCGCGCTGGACACGCAGAACATACGGGTAAATTCCGGCGACACGACCAACCTGAATACCCTGCGCATGCCCTTTACCGGCATCCCGACGCCCGGAAATTTGGGCGCCGCCTACGATACCCTGCGCCAGCAGGTCGTTCTTTCCTGGAACCGGGCCGACACAGCGCTCGTGCGCGGGTACAACATATTCCGGAGCATTGACAACGGATACTTTACGCTCATCAATAAAACAACCGTCAAAGACACTTTTTTCAGGACCGAAATCCAGAACGGTGATTTTGCCGCGACGGCCGCCTATTCCTACCGCGTTGCATGTCTTGATTCCAGCGGCAACGAGGGCAAAAACAGCGGCAGCGTTACGGTAAAAACAATTTCCACCTTTCCGCTGGTGGACAGCATCGTCCTGCCCAAGGAGTTCGACACGTCGTATCATAGCGTACAGGCATTCCGGCCCCTTTATCAGCAAATAAATAACCGGTTTTATCTGTTCGGTTTTACGGCCGCGACCATGTCTCTGGCCGTCTATGATTATCTGGGCGTGCCGGTAGGCGTGCGCGGTCCCGTTTTTGCCGTTCCCTACAATGACCAGTTCGGCGTTGATTCGCACGGTAGTATGTATTTTTTGACCCAAAGCATTTCCTGGGAATGGACCATAAGCAAATTCAGCGCCGCGAACGACTCACTTAACAAATGGCGCATCTCGTTCGGCGACGGCAACAATGTCGCCTGGGTTCCCGGCAAAATACATGTTGACGCAAGCGACAATATTTACATAACCGGCCTGCACCATTCCAGCGGCGGGGTCAACAAAATCCCGGACCATTTTATCTGCAAATTCGATACGAATAAAACCGTCCAGGATTCGTTCGCCGTGCGGATCGTGCCGACTATGCCGTATTTCGGCATTAATAATCTGGAAGACGCGCTTGAATGGCTCGACGCTCCGGACTCGCTCCTGCGCATTTATTCGTGGCCGGCCGACGATACCATGAAAATGACCGTGATGACGCCGGACCTGGGCACCGTTCGGACCGTTGCGTTCGCGGGGTTCGGGCACAATGGGCCGCAGGGCATTGATTTAGCGGGCCGCTATTATTTAACGGGCGACGATTCCTATGCGGTGCGCCCGCTTTCCGGGAAGGTCTTTTCCGCAAGCGGAGAATTCGTGGCCGCGATCCAGCCGCTGCACGGGCAAATTATAAAAATATCGGACGCGATTTACTCCTGGAACGGAAGCAATATGGTTTACAAATACAAAATGCCCTGGTAATATAATTGTCATTGTAGAGACGCATGGCCGTGCGTCTCTTTCTTACGATACAAAATTGTGCTGAATATTTTTTTTAAAACGTCGCTTGCCGCTTTGTATATTTAATCATTATTTATAAGCCTTTGATAAAACTAATGATAGTATCTGTTGCACGCTCTGTTTTGCTGATGGCATAAGGCTTGCTAATTAGCATAGCACGACTGTTAATCGGCAAAGCGTCTATATTTCGTTTAATAAATATATTTGCAATACTATTTTCATTTCAAATTGTCACGTTAAGGAGTGTTTCCATGAGTCCAAGGACTGTAATTACCCAAAAAATCGATTGTGTCGAGCTCAGGCCGAATGGTAATACCGAAAAACCTTCCGAATACTTCGGCAGCAAAACGTTTAATGAAGAGACCATGCGCAGAATGGTTTCGGAAAAAACGTTTAAGGCCTTTAAAAAGTGGCAGGAGCAAGGCGTGGTAATTTCCATGAACCAGGCCGATGAAATCGCCAATGCCATGAAAGAGTGGGCGGTTACCCACGGCGCGACATCCTATACCCATTGGTTTCAGCCCATGACTGGATTGACAGCCGAGAAACATGACGGTTTTATTTCCGTAAACAGCATCGGCCAGGTCATTGAAAAATTTTCGGGGAGCAAGCTCATTCAAGGCGAACCGGACGCCTCGTCGTTTCCCTCCGGCGGCATTCGCTCTACCTTCGAAGCGCGCGGTTATACCGCCTGGGACCCGTCTTCGCCCGCCTATATTATTGAAATCGAACTGGGAAAAACGCTTTGCATTCCCAGCATTTTCATCTCCTACACCGGCGAAGCGCTCGACAAAAAATTGCCCTTGCTGCGCAGCGACGCCGCCATCAACAAAGCCGCGTTAAATCTGCTTAAGCTTTTCGGCCATTCCGATACGACCAATGTTTATTCAACCTGCGGTCCGGAACAGGAATATTTTCTTATCGATGAAGCCTACTACAAAATGCGCACCGATTTGCAGCTCACCGGCCGCACGCTTATCGGCGCCGCCTCTCCCAAAGGACAACAGCTCGAAGATCAATATTTCGGTTCGATCAAGGAACGTATTCTTAATTATATGTACGAAGTTACCGAAGAGGCGTTCAAGCTCGGGATTCCGGTTACGACGCGTCATAACGAAGTAGCGCCGCATCAGTATGAATTTGCCCCGTTCTTTGAAAAATCAAATATCGCCACCGACCACAACGTGCTTTTGATGGATATTATGAAAAAGGTCGCCAAGCGGCATGGTTTGGTCTGTCTGCTGCACGAAAAGCCCTTCGCCGGAATCAACGGCAGCGGCAAACATTTAAACTGGTCGATGGCCGACGATAAAGGCAATAACCTGCTTAATCCGGGCGACACGCCCGAAGAAAATCTTCAGTTCCTGACCGTTCTCACGGCCGTGATCCATGCGGTATTTACAAATGCGCATGTGCTGCGGGCCGCGGTCGCGACCGCCGGTAACGAACATCGCCTGGGCGCCAACGAAGCTCCGCCGGCGATCGTCAGCATTTTCCTCGGCGAACAGCTTACCCGGATCGTGGAGCAGATTGAAAAAGGTTCACTGAAAAAGGTCAAGAAACAGGACATCATCGACCTCGGTGTCGGCCTTCTGCCTAATTTTAACAAGGACGCCACCGACCGCAACCGGACATCGCCGTTCGCCTTTACCGGCAACAAATTCGAATTTCGCGCCGTCGGCAGCGCCATGAACATCTCCACCGGCATCACCGTTATTAATACCATCGTTGCCGATTCAATGGACCTTCTCGCGGAAAAAATCAAAACCGCGGCGAAAAAAGGCGACTTTGACAGCGCGGTCATGAAAGTGCTGGCCGAAACCATCAAATCAAGCAAGGCCGTCCTTTTTGAGGGCAACAATTACGCCGATTCGTGGGTCAAGGAAGCTGCCCGGCGCGGGCTGCACAATGTCGCATCCTCGGTTGAGGCCTTGCAGGCGTTCATTAAGCCGGATGTCATTAAAATGTTCGATAATCAGGGGGTTATTAACAAAGTCGAACTCACGGCGCGGTGTCATATCTGGCTCGACATTTACGAAATGGTAATCAACATAGAGGCCAAAA
>JAQUMP010000421.1 GCA_028718065.1 Chitinivibrionales bacterium
AAACGCGCCTCGACTTTGGCCACGATCTCGGACTGCCGCGTATCGGTAATCGGCTGCGCCGATTTAATAATAACCGTAAATCCCGACGGCGCCGTGGTTTTTATTTCGGCGCCCCGCTCTTCGGGAACGAGCAGGTTAAGGCCTAAAATTTCGTCGGCGTTTTTAACGGCGCAATATTTTTCGGCTTTGGACCAAACTTTACTCCGCACAATATCCCACAGCGCGGCCAGGGCCACGGACATATTCATGTCGTCGTTTACGGCCGCATAAAAGGGCGCGCAAATTTGCGCGACGGGCTCGGAAACTTCCGCCGGGACGGCGGTTTCCGCGGCGATCTGGGATTTTAAATTCTTAAGCGCGGCCGCGGATGCCTCCAGGGCCTCAAAACTAAAGGTGAGCGGGCTGCGGTAATGCGCGCTAAAGCAGAAGAGCCGGTAGGCAAGCGGCGCAATCCCGCGCTCGGCGACGCTTTTGAGCGTAACAAAATTGCCGCCCGATTTGGCCATTTTTCCTTTGTCAAGAACCAAAAACTCGCCGTGCAGCCAGAAACGAACGAACTGCCGGCCGGTGGCTGCTTCGGCCTGGGCGATTTCGTTGGTGTGGTGCACGCGCACATGGTCGCTGCCGCCGCAATGAATGTCCAGCGGCTGCGGCAGATATTTAAGCGCCATGGCGCTGCATTCTATGTGCCAGCCCGGAAACCCCACGCCCCAGGGCGACGGCCACTCCATCTGGCGGCGAACGTCCTTAGGCGAAAATTTCCAGAGCGCAAAATCGGTCACGGCGCGTTTTTCGCCCATGTCAATGCGGCTGCCCGCGGCCAGGCTCGCGGCGTCGATCCGCGCAAAATCGCAGTACCGTGGAAATTTGCCGGTGTCAAAATAAACGCCATCAGCGGTTGTATACGTAAACCCTTTTTCCTCCAGAGCCGCTATCATGGCGATCATTTCGGGAATATGGTCGGTGGCCTTGACCCACCTGGTTGGCCCCAAAATATTCAGGTCGCGCAGGCTCTGCTTGAACTCCCCGGTGTAAAAATCGGCGATTTCCCACACGGTTTTGCCTTCGCGCGCGGCGCCTTTTTCCATTTTGTCTTCGCCGGTGTCTTCATCGCTTGTCAAGTGCCCCACGTCGGTAATATTCATGACGTGGTTGACGCCGTATCCTGCGGCAACGAGAGCCCGTTTGAGCACGTCTTCAAAAATATAGGTGCGCAGATTGCCGATGTGCGCGCTGTTATACACCGTGGGCCCGCAAGCGTACATTCCCACCATGTCGGATGCGGCCGAGAAACTTTCTTTAGAACGCGAGGCCGTGTTATAAAAAGATATTTCCGATTTTGGTTTCATAATTTTATTTGCTCTCGTTTAAAAAAAATTAAGCGATTATAAAAAAAGTCCAACCGCAGTAAAATACGTTTTTTAGACGGGAATATGCATTAAGAAAGGAACCGGAGTAAAAAAAGCCCATCGTATCCAAGGCGACGATGGGCTTTTAAAAGAAGCTTACTCAACAGGGAATCGCTTTACACAATCAAATTAACCCCCTCGAATGCCAAAAAGCATCAGGATGTTATGGTTCGATTGATTGGCTTGGGCCATCATAGCGATCGCCGCCTGTTTCTGAATGTCCTGGGCGGTATAGGTCGCGATGGTCTCCGCTTCGTCAATACCGGAAATCAGCGTGCTGGCGCTTTGGGCATTTTCGATAATCGAGCCGGTAACATTGGATTGCGATTGCAAAATCTTCTGGGACCCGGCAACGGAACCGATATAGCTTGCAATGCTCGTTTGCGCAGCCGTAACATCGGTTTGCGCCGCCGCGATAGTCCCGCCGACGCCGGTCAGGTTATCGGTGCCCGGGGCCGCCATATTGGTTACTTGCGCGTCGGCCAGCGCCTTGCCGGGATTTATCGTAATTGTTCCGGGCGTTGTGTCATCCGGGTTGACCGTGATGGTTGTAAGGGCGGCTCCACTGCCAAGCAGGGCCTTTTTTTGGTAATACGTGTTGCTAACGAGGTTCTGGTTCGATAGTGCCAGGTTATAAAATTCATTTTGATAATTGGTTTTGTCGCTGGCCGTTGCCGAACTTGCGCTTGCCATATAAATCAATTCCTGCATTCTGTCAAGGTTTGTCTTGATCTCTCCGGCCGCCGTGGCCGCCACATCGAGGGCGCCGTTCCATTCATCCAACTGGCTTTTTACGTCCGAATAGGTATTTGCATTGGCGTCGAAGGCTTTGGACCGGAAATAACTGACGGCATCGTCGCTCGGCGTTAAAAATTTTTTTCCCGAGACAAGCTGTCCCAGGGTTTTAGAAAGCGCATCCGAGTTCAATTGATAAACGGATGCAAGTGTATGGCTGGTGCTCGCGCTAATGTAGGAAACCATCTTGACCTCCCTTGTGTTTTTTAGACGTCCCTATCAAAAACCTGTTTTGCGCTTCCCCAAGCACCCAGGTTTCCCGGAGCCCGAAAAATCAGGTTTTGCAACCTGATCCATCTTCTCCTGATAAAATTATCGGCATAAAAACCAAAAGCTTTAGCTTTTATTTTTAAACCGATGAAAAAAGAAACCACCTGTTGGTTATTCAATGTTTCATTAATAGTAATAATATTAATAAATAGCCGGTTGCCGGTTTGGATTTTAGTGAATATATTGATTGCATTGCATGAACCATGGAGGATTCAACATGATTTGATGCCGATACTCTATCCGGACACTAAAACCTTACATTTCTTTCTCTGCAAAACATACATGATTAAAGGAGGATACGATGAGAAATTTTGTTTTAAGCGGTTTGATGATATTGGCCGTTGCTTTAAAACTGTGGGCCGTTGACGGCATTGCCGTAACGGTACGAAATTGGACCGGATACTCTCAGGGTATTGCGCTTGATGGAGATATTTACCGGATCGATATCAAGAATAGCGATACCGTTAAATCGACCAAGCTTGTCTCGGGGCCGGCATCCGTACCGCATATCTCTCCGGACGGTAAACGCGTCGCATTTATCAAGCCCGTTACCGCTGCAAACGGTAGCGTAAGAAGTGAAGTATGTGTTATAGGTATCGATGGCGGAACAATTACGGAATTGAGCCCGTGCGAGCGCCGTAGTTGCCTGGATTTTCCCAATAACAATTGGATATATTGGCAAAATGGGGCGGATGTCAATCTTTCTTCAGAGTCGGGTAACGCGGATTCATGCACGTATATATTCCGGGTGAATGCCAATGGCGGGCTCGCGCGTGAGCTTGTGGCGAACTTGAAGAGTCCCGATGGTCATATGGTAGGGCTTTTGGGTGAGGGTATTTCCGTTGATACCGGACTAACGCGATGCTGTGTCCACCCGGCCTATGGCGGCGCCAACGGGGGCTATACCGTATATTTCTTTTCATGGGGCACGAGTGAGTGGCGCACCGCTTATACGCTCATGGGGTGCGGAGGAGGCATGTCGTTTGACGGTCATTATCTTTTTCAGGGATTGCAGAGCCATCAAGACTACAATATTGTAAATATTAACTTTCCCGGCGGCTTTGCCGATTCTGCCCTTAACGGCAATAGCTACACTCCTCGTACGGGATCTCAAGTAAAATTCTTTGCCTGCGGCGACCCGGTACATTTTTACTATAATAACGGAGGCGCCACAAACGATACCGCCTGGATCTGCAGGGGCATGCAATACCCGGCGCAGCTCGGTTATTCGCCGGCTCAACGCCTGTCTAATTGGGTCACGGGAGAACAGTTCTATGTCGGAGTAGGTGATGCAGGCGATTTCTGGGTTGGATCGGCATCGCAGAATACGGCGATGGCATTTAATCCTTCCCAGCTTAGTTTTGCAGCCACTAAAGGCAGCTCATCTCCGGCGGCGCAAACTGTCCAGATCACCAATAGCGGAAACGGGACCCTTAATACCGTAACCACCAGTATCAATTATACATCCGG
>JAQUMP010000422.1 GCA_028718065.1 Chitinivibrionales bacterium
ATGCGCGCCTGCTCGCAATAAGTAAAGAAGGCGTGCTCTCGCTGTCGCTTGACGAAATGCGCGCCATGCAGGCCCATTTTGCGGCCCCCGCCGTGCGCGACGCCCGCCGGCAGGCAGGGCTGCCGTCCGAACCCACCAACGTGGAGCTGGAAATTATCGCGCAGACCTGGTCCGAGCATTGCAAGCATAAAATTTTCAGCGCGGCCATCGACTATTACGAAGACAGCAAACCCCTGCGCAAAATCAAGAGCCTGTTCAAGGAATTCATCCAGGCCGCCACCGTAGCGGTACGCGCCCAAAAAGGCGCGGCCGATCTCTGCCTTTCGGTGTTTACGGACAATGCCGGGGTGGTGCGCTTTACCGATGCGTCCGCGGTCTGCTTTAAGGTGGAAACCCACAACAGCCCCTCGGCGCTCGACCCGTACGGCGGCGCGCTCACCGGTATCGTGGGCGTCAACCGCGACTCCTTCGCCACGGGCCTGGGCTGCCGCCTTATCGCCAACACCGATGTGTTCTGTTTCGCCTCGCCCTTTTACGAAGGCGAAATCCCGCCGCGCATCCTGCACCCCCGCCGCATCTTCGAAGGCGTGCGCGAAGGCGTTGAGCACGGCGGCAACAAGAGCGGCATCCCTACCGTCAACGGATCGCTCGTGTTCGACGACCGCTTTCTGGGCAAACCCCTGGTGTATTGCGGCACGCTGGGTTTAATGCCCCTGACGCTCAACGGCCGCCCGGCCTGGGAAAAAAGCGCGCGCGTGGGCGACCACATCCTCATGGTCGGCGGTCGCATTGGTAAAGACGGCATCCACGGCGCCACGTTTTCGTCCGAACCCCTGCACGAAGGCTCGCCGGCCACGGCCGTGCAAATCGGAGACCCAATTACCCAAAAACGCATGACCGATTTCCTGCTCAGCGCGCGCGACCGCGGGCTCTATTCTTCCATTACGGATAACGGCGCGGGCGGCCTCTCCTCCTCCATCGGCGAAATGGCCCGCGATACCAACGGCGCCGAAGTGCACCTGGAACGCGCCCCGCTCAAATATCACGGCCTGCAACCCTGGGAAATTTTCGTGTCGGAGGCCCAGGAGCGCATGACGCTTGCGGTGCCGCCCCATCTGGTAAAACCGTTCTGCGAATTGGCCCGCAAATTTAACGTGGAAGCCACGGACCTTGGGCTCTTTACGGATTCGGGCAATCTCAACGTGCTTTTTAACGGCCGAACAATCGCTTCGCTTTCCATGGATTTTTTGCACGACGGCCTGCCGCGCCTGCAGCTAACGGCGCGCTGGCAAACGCCCGCCGCGCCCGCGGCCGGGGCGCTGAATTCGCACGACGTCAAGGCAGACATCCTGGCGCTGCTCGGGCGGCTCAATATTTGCAGCAAGGAATACGTGGTGCGGCAGTACGACCACGAGGTGCAGGGCGGCAGCGTCGTAAAGCCGCTGTGCGGCGCCCGTAGCGACGGCCCGAGCGACGCGGCCGTTTTTTGCCCGGAACTCGGGGAATTAAAAGGCCTCGTGGTCAGTCACGGCATCGCCCCGCGTTACAGCGACCTCGACGCCGCGGCCATGGCCCAGTGCGCGCTTGACGAAGCGGTACGCAACGCCGTCTGCGCCGGGGCCGATCCCGCCAGCATGGCGGCGCTGGATAATTTCTGCTGGTGCGATCCCGTGGCCTCGCCGGAAAATCCCGACGGCGAACACAAGTTGGCACAGTTGGTGCGTGCCGCCGCGGCGCTGCACGATTTGTGCATTGCCTACGGCATACCGCTGATCTCCGGCAAAGACAGCATGAAAAACGATTACCGCATCGGTTCCATAACCATTTCGATTCCGCCCACGCTGCTGGTGAGTTTGCTGGCGACCATGCCCGACGCGCGGCGCGCCCTGACCATGGATTTTAAAAAAAGCGGCAACCGCATCTATTTAATCGGTATTACCGCCCGGCACCTGGGCGCCTCCGAATATGCCCAGCATTTACAGATCAAGGAAACGTCCGTCCCGCGCCTGCTCGATGCCGCGCTCACCCGGCAATGCTACCAGGCGCTTTACAAAGCGGCACAAGGCGGCCTGGTGCGCGCCTGCCACGACTGCTCCGACGGCGGCCTGGCAATCGCCCTCACCGAAATGTGCTTTAGCGGCGAAGTGGGCGCCGAAATATCCTGCGGGGCGGCGCCGACCGCCGGGAGCCTTACGGACACCGAAATTCTTTTTTCCGAAACGCCCGGCCGCATTATCGCGGAGGTGGAGCCCGATCACGAGGCGGCATTTATTGCGCTTTTTAAGGACCTTCCGTGCCGCCTCATCGGCGCCACGGCCGCCGGGGAAACAATTACCATCCGGGGTTGCGCCAAAACGGAGCTGGCATCGTTTTCGCGCATCGACGCCAAGGCGGCCTGGAAACGAACGCTTGACTTTTAATAAAAACACTATGGCTCCACTTACATCGGCAATAATCCTGGCGGGCAACGGCACCAATTGCGAAATGGAAAGCGCCTATGCCTGCCGTCTGGCGGGGTTCGACCGCGTGGACATCGTTTCCATCTGGGAGCTTTTAAGCGGCGACGTCTTTCTTGACTATTACGATTTTTTATGCCTGCCGGGCGGCTTTCTGGACGGCGACGACCTGGGCTCGGCCAAGGCGCAGGCCAATCGCCTGCAGAGCGCCCGCGTGCAGCGCACGGGATTGCCGCTGTTCGACCAGATCATCCGCTTTATCCGCGACGGCAAACTCATCCTCGGCATCTGCAACGGGTTTCAGCTCATGGTCAAGCTGGGCCTGCTGCCCGGGCTCGACGGTTCTTATTTTAAGCAAACGGTTACGCTCACCAACAACGATTCCGGAAAATTCGAGGACCGCTGGGTTTCCCTGGCCGCGGACCCCGCTTCGCCCTGTATATTCACCAAGGGAATGAGCAGCCTGAATTTGCCGGTGCGCCATGGCGAAGGCAAGCTGGTGTGCCGCGATTCCGGGGTGCTGGCGCAACTGCAGGACCGGGGCCATATCGCCCTGCGCTATTGCGATCCGTCAACGGGCCTGTTCGCCATGAAATACCCCGAAAATCCCAACGGGTCGCAATGCAGCATCGCCGGTCTTACCGATCCCACGGGGCGCCTGTGCGGCCTCATGCCGCATCCCGAAGCGTTTCTGCATCGTACCAATCATCCGCGCTGGACGCGCGAAACCCTGCCCGAAGAGGGCGCGGGATTGCAGTTTTTCCGCAATGCCTGCGCCTATATCAAGGACAATAAATAATATTTTACTTGATATTGTAAAGATATCATGTATATTTTTTAATATTGCCCATTGTTAATTAATTATTCTTTTTATTCATTCAACCAATTTTTAACCCTTTTTTAAGGAGGCGCCTGTATGGGAGAAACGCTCAAAGCCACGATTGTCGGGACCATCATCATCGGCATCTTTATGCTCATTTCCGTAAAAATGGCGATCGGTTCGGTGGAAACCATGGCCCTTAAAACACGCGCCTATATCGAGACTCAAAAAGTCGAACTCAAACAAATCGTTAAAGCGGAGCAGAAAAAAGCCAAGGACGTGGCTTTACAGGCCGCGTGCATGACTTCCTGTCCAATGGCCAAGAAAACCAAATAAGAATAGTAAATCTGCATATTTTTCCAGGGGAAACGGCCGGTTGGCCGTTTCCGTCATCGCGACAAACCGAGTCTTCTTGCCTAACTTTATGAACCCCCTTTATGATTTCGACGTCGTTATAATCGGCGCGGGTCCCGGCGGCTACGTTGCCGCCATTCGCGCGGCGCAACTTAACCTAAAAACGGCGATCGTTGAAAAAGAGAAATTGGGAGGCGTCTGCCTCAACAGAGGCTGCATTCCCGCCAAAGCGCTCATCGAGCAAGCCCGCATTTTCAGCGCAGGCAGGCAACTTGAAGCGCTCGGTTGTATTGTGGACCGCACGGGCTTTGAC
>JAQUMP010000423.1 GCA_028718065.1 Chitinivibrionales bacterium
CTTAAGGATTTGGTAAGGCTGTTAAACCCCACTAATTTTATTTTTCTGCCGCGGCAGTGGTTGAGCATTTAAATCTCGTTGATATAGAGCGGTTTAAATCCCCGATAGGTGGGAGAAAAATAATTCATGAGAATTACCTCGGTCTTAAAATTTGCTTGAATATTAATAATCATGCGGTCGGCGAAGAGCCGGCTCATGTGGATGCCGCGGCCCGAATCGTCCATGATGCCCTCCTCGTGGATGTGCCGGTCGATTTTGTAGAGCACGGTTTCGCGCCGCAAGCTGCCTTGGCCGTCGAGGATCGAAACGCCGTATTTTTCATCGTCGAACCCGGCGGTCAGGTGCACGTATTCGTCGGGCAGCAATTCCACCTCGGTAAATTCCTGGTATTTCTGCCGGTTGTCCGCCAGGCGCGGCGCATGGTAGATGGCGTTGGTGACGATTTCGTCGATGGTCAGGCGCATCTCACCCACCATGCCGAATCGTTTTTGAAACAAGTCGGTTATTTCTTCACGCACCTCGCGCGACTGCTGCGAAGAGGTTATGACCGCCGTCGTCAAGATTGTGTGACGCGCGCGCAGGTAGCGTTCCAGGCCGAAAATTTCTTTGGTAAGCAGTCCATGCAGCAGGGTTTGCAGTTCGTCAAAATTGAACGGCGACGTTTTCGGAATAATGTTGCAGATATCGTAGGTCTTGGCCATGCGGATGTAATCGTTGATGTTATAGGCGGTAATGAGAACGGTGATGATGTGCGGCCAGCGCTGCTTGATGCGGTACAGCAGCTCCGGACCCTTGATCCCCGGCATGTTGATATCCGAGATCACAAGATCGCAGGGGTTTTTTTCCAGCCAGTCAAGCGCGACCTCGCCGTTTTCAACCGTGGCGACGCGGTAACGTTCCTCCAGAAAGTCAAGCAACATGGTGCGGATCGATTTTTCGTCGTCCACCACTAAGATGCTGTGCATGCGGTCCTTCCTCCCCTGGCGTTACGGGCCGGGCGCGTTGCGCGGGAGCAGTATTGAAAATACGGTCGTGGTATCGCGCGATTCAAATAAAATCCGTCCCTGGTGGTCTTGCATGATTTTATAGCATATGCAAAGCCCCAGGCCCGTACCCTCGCCCGGCGGCCGGGTGGTAAAAAAAGGATCAAAAATTTTGGCGCGGATCGCTTCGGGTATGCCCGGGCCGTTATCGGCGATATCCACGCGCGCAAAGGCGCCGGTGGTGGTCGTGCTCAGAGTGATAACGCCCTTGAATGCGGGTTCATGAGCTTGACGATCGGCAATGGCCTGCGCGGCATTGGTGATAAGGTTTACGATAACCTGCTCGATTTTAACCGGATCGCAGAGCACCGGCGCGAGCTTTTTGTCAAGCAATAATTCCTTTTTAATGGCATTAAATCCGCCCAGATGGATCGCGGAAAGCGCCCGTTGCACCAGCGCATTAAGGTCCTGCAGCGCCTCCCGGCTCTCCTGCTTGCGCGAAAAGTTGAGCAGGTCTTTCATGATAACGGTCGCGCGCTGGGCCGATTCGAGAATCGTGGAGATGCGGTTGATTCCTTTTTCATTGAGACCGTATTTCTGCGGCATGCCGAGCATATTGGCGGCGGTGCCCGAAATACCCGAGAGCGGGTTGTTCATTTCGTGGGCAATGCCCGCGGTCATAACGCCGACCGTGGCCAATTTTTCGGAGCGGATAAGCTGGTCCAGCATGTGTTTTTCTTCGGTCACGTCGCGGATATATTCGATGCAATTGACGGTTGTTCCGGCGCGGTCGACCACCGGATAGGTGCTGATGTCGTAGCAGCCGCCGGTGTCGTCGTCATGCGAAACGTTTTTCTTGGAGGCCTCATTGCCCGTCGCAAAGGTTGTTTGCGCGGGGCAATTGGGGCAGGGTTGCTTTTTCCCCCAGAAGACCGCAAAGCAGGTCCGGCCGAGAATGAGCGGAATGGGTAAATTTACATGCTGCGCATAACTTTTATTAACGCGGGCGATCTTAAATTCCCCGTCGATGGCGGCAATCGGGTCGGTAATGGCGTCGAAGGTGGTTTCGAGCTGCTGTTTGGAGAGCCGGATGCGGCGCGCCAGCTCCGGCCCCGAACCTTTAACCGGAAGGCGGGAGTCGTTATCGAGCGATTCCCAATTTTTAATGTCTTTATAGCGAAGGAATAACAGGTAAAGCGCGAGCGCAGCGGCGAATGCGAGACCGAGATACAGGATGGTCGAGTGCGATGCCATAGAGTTTTATTATTAATCATGCCATACCATTATCCATTTTTCAATAGGGAGCAATTTTACGCGGAAATTATTTTAATATCATAATCATAGTTTTTCTCTTTTTGACCTCTGGGTGAAGGGATGAGGTTGATAATCACATTATGAACAAGAAAACGAACAAAGCGGAAAAAACCAGCGAAACGGCCCGGCTGCACTTTCAGGGCAAGGTATACGAGCTCCCCACGTTTAGGGGCACCGAGGGGCAGGTTGGCATTGATATAAGCCACTTAAGACAAACGAGCGGATGCTTTACATTTGATAACGGGTTCGCCAATACCGCTTCCTGTAAAAGCGCCATTACCTTTGTCGATGGCGAGAACGGGTTCCTGCGCTACCGGGGTTACGATATTCTGGACCTGGTCGAGAATTGCACCTTCGTGGAAGTCGCATACCTGCTGGCGGAGAACAAGTTGCCCACCGCCGTGGAGCTCGAAAATTTCAGTGAGCACCTCAACCAGCATTCCATGATCCACGAGGACATGCACAACTTTTTCAGCGGGTTTCCGCCCAACAGCCACCCCATGGCGATCCTTTCGGCCATGGTCACCTCGCTCTCCAGTTTTTATCCGTATCTTTCGGCCTCGGACCCCGATTTTATAATCACGGTCGCCCGCCTGTTGTCCAAGGTACGCACGATTGCGGCTTTTTCCTATAAGAAATCGCTGGGCGAACCGCTCGTGTATCCGCGGTACGATCTTAACTATTGCGCTAATTTTCTGAACATGATGTTCAGCTCGCCGGTGAATGATTATAAAATCAATCCCGAGATCGTCAAGGCGCTCAATCAATTGTTTATCCTGCATGCCGATCACGAACAGAACTGTTCTACTTCGGCCGTGCGGCTGGTGGCCAGCACCGGCTCCAATTTATACGCGTCGATATCGGCCGGCATTTCGGCGCTCTGGGGCCACCTGCACGGCGGCGCGAACCAGGCGGTCATCGAGATGCTAACCAAAATGCATAAAAACCGCAACAACATTAAAAAGCTTATTGCCCGTGCTAAAAATAAAAATGACAATTTTAAGCTCTCCGGGTTCGGCCATGCGGTGTATAAAAATTACGACCCGCGCGCCAAAACCATTAAGGCCATTTGCGACAATGTTCTCTCGGCGCTCAACGTTTCCGACCCGCTTTTGGAAGTGGCCAAGGAACTTGAGGAGCTGGTTTTAAAGGACGAATATTTTATCGAGCGGCGCCTGTATCCCAACGTCGATTTTTATACCGGCATCGTCTACCGCGCCATGGGCATTCCCACCATGATGCTCACGGTTATGTTTACAATCGGCAGGCTTCCCGGCTGGATCGCCCATTGGAAGGAATGCGTGGAAGACGGCAATATAAAGATCTGGCGGCCACGCCAGATTTATATCGGCCCCAACAAGAGGGAGTTCGTGCCGCTGGACAGAAGGATGAAATAATTCTTAGGGCAAAAATAACTTATGGTAGGGGTTCCACCCCTAAAACCCCGTAAGGAAAATGCTTGTTATAGCTAAAAGATTAATCACCGCTTGTCAATCTTCCTATTAGCGCCGGTACGGCCTGTTCTACCTTTAAAATCCGGCGACCCAACGATATTTGCGTAAATCCAATCCCTTGCAGCATGTCAAGTTCGTATTGAATGAATCCGCCTTCGGGGCCGATCACGAGGGTT
>JAQUMP010000424.1 GCA_028718065.1 Chitinivibrionales bacterium
GCTTGACGCAATGGTATTGCTGCGGCTCGACCCGATCCGCTATCTCATCGTCCCAAAAATGATCGCCTGTATGATCATGCTGCCGGTGCTGGTGATCTGGGGCGAATTTCTGGCCATAATCGGCTCGATCATTACCGTGCTCTTATCGGTCAAGGTTACGCTGTATGTGTACCTTTCGGGGCTTAAAATGTTCTTTAACCCCGGCGACCTCTTTCTGGGGATTTTTAAGACCTTCGTGTTCGGCGCCATCATTGCCATGACCGGCGCCCATTTCGGCTTTGAAGCGCGCGGCGGGGCCGAAGGCGTGGGCGAGGCCACCACCAAGGCGGTCATGACCAGCGCGATCCTGATTCTTATTTTTGACTTTGCGATCGCGTTCCTGGTATTATAGGTTTACTTTTAATAATTCTCACGATTCCAGCAATTTTCTAACCTTATTTTCCGGTAACTTTTTATAATTAATCGCCGACACCACTTTTCTGCCGGACCGGTTTTCCAGATCTTTGCGGGCATGGCCGGCGACAGCTCCGCCTTCCCCGGCCGCTTTTTTATTCGGTTTAAAGCCATGAACGCCTTTATTCCGGGCGATTTCGGTGGTGGCTGCCTCGCCAAGCATTGTAAAAATCAATTCCAGATCGGTCATGTGGTCGCGTAGATTGTCATGTGGGTTTTCCAAACCTTTATGCTTCTTGTATTCTTCCGGCGTCAACCCGAACGCGGCTTTGCTTATTTCGGCAGTGAGAATGGCGTATTCGCTTTCACCTTGAACGCCGCGCTTGTCCCATTCTTCTATCAAGACTTTCCGCGCTTTAATTCCCCGCTCCCGCTTTTCGATCCATTCATCGCTATATCCTTTGGCACGATAAATGGCGCGCATACGCTTAATAGACAACTCCGGATCTTCAATTTCCTGAATCCGTTCGTATCCGACTTTTGCGAGCCAGCGTTTGAACGGTTCGGCCTTAGGTGATGGAATTGATTGGATAATGCGAAAAATGCCTTCGGTATTGGCGCAATCGGTTTCGCGCAGTTTGCCATCGGGGGCTTCCAATTTCAACTGTCGACAAATTGTCGACAGTTGAACATTGCTTTCTTCCTTTTCCCTGTCTTTCATTTTAAACCAGTAATCTCGTGCATTAACGCTGTTGGTAAGCACCGCCACGACATCAACAACCGAAAACCACCATTCGTTGTTATAAAGCAACTTTCGGATCTCTTTACCTTTAAAAATCGCAATATGTGTGGAGGTTATAAGGTCTTTATCTTCACTTTTGTCTGCCATGCACAATCTCCTTTGCAAAGCGAATGGATGGGCACAAATGATTTACCAAACAAGGATCACGGCCGAAAAAGCCTATGTTTATAATATACCAATTTATCATTCATGCGGAAGGGATGATTTGCGGGATTTTTTTTGAGTTTTAATTGGTTTTTTACGATCCTTATTCTTATTTTTGACTTTGTGATCGCGTTCTTGGTATTATAAAGCATGGCATTTATTTTGTAGGGGCGGCTTTCCAAACCTGCCCCAAATCAGGCAGTAAAGCGATTAAGCCGGATCAAAGCCGTCTATGTTGACAATAGAACATCTTAAAAAACGTTTCGGCAACCGCCCGGTGCTCGACGACATCAACCTGGAAGTCAAGCAGGGCGAGATCATGGCCATTATCGGCCGTTCCGGCGGCGGCAAGAGCGTTATTTTAAAACATATCATCGGTCTCATGATCCCCGACGGCGGGCGTATTATGCTTGACGGGGAAGAAATCAGCTCGCCGCTTAAAAAGCCCTCCGATTTCGAAAAAATCCGCCACCACTTCGGCATGCTTTTTCAGGGCGCGGCTCTGTTCGATTCCAAGAACGTGGGCGAGAACATCGCCTTTCCGCTGCGCGAACATCAGCACTTAAGCGAAAAGGAAATCCAGAAGATCGTCACCGAGGCGCTCGAAATGGTCGACTTGCAGGGCATCGAGGAAAAAATGCCCTCGGACCTCTCCGGCGGCATGAAAAGCCGAGTGGGTCTGGCGCGCGCCTTAGTCATGAAACCCGACATTATGCTCTACGACGATCCCACCTCGGCGCTCGATCCGATCATGTCCGACAAAATCGACAACCTTATTTTGGAACTCAAACAGAAACTTTCCATGACCTCCATCGTGGTCACGCACGATATGTCCTCGGCCTACAAGATCGCCGATACCATCGCCATGATCCACGAGGGCAAGATTATTTTCTGCGGCTCGCCCGCCGAGATACGCGCCTCGCACAACCCCTACATTCAGCAATTTATCCGCGGCCAGCGCAAGGCCTTTTACGCGCTGGAGGACGAAGACGCCTTCAGCGGCACGATCGATTTACAAAAGGTTAAAGAGCGCGTGGGCGCGGAGAACCGCCTGTGGCGCCCGCCTTCCGCCGAAACGTCCCATGAATAAAAAAGAAAAGACCGCGTTCGTGTGCAACGAATGCGGACAGGATTTTACCAAATGGTACGGCCGCTGCCCCGCGTGCAGCGCGTGGGAAAGTATCACCGAGTTCCGCATGGGCGCAGGCGGCAGCGGCAAAAACAGCCATCGGTCAAGCACAAAAAACGAAGTGGTCACGCTGGCGGAGGTGCCCGAAAACAAAATCCCCGCCCGGATTAAAAGCCGCAGCCCCGAATTCGACCGTATCATGGGCGGCGGCGCGGTGCCCGGCGCGCTGGTGCTTATCGGCGGCGATCCGGGAATCGGCAAATCAACGCTGCTGCTGCAATTGGCTTCGGCCTGGGCGGCGAGCGGCCTGACGTGCCTGTATGTTTCGGGCGAAGAGTCCTGCGAACAAATTTCGATGCGCGCGCAACGGCTGCGCGTGGGCGGCAGCCCCCTGCTCGTGATGGCGGAAACCTCGGTGGAGGCCATCATCGAGGCCTGTTCCCAAAAAAAACCGCAGATCGTGGTGATCGACTCGATCCAGACGGTTTTTTCCGAGGAAATGGAGAGCGCGCCCGGCTCGGTAGCGCAGGTGCGCGAAGCCGCGGCCGCCCTGCTGCGCTTCGGTAAAGCCAACCGCGTAACGATTTTTATGATCGGTCACGTGACCAAAGACGGCCAACTCGCCGGGCCGCGCCTGCTGGAACACATGGTGGACACGGTACTTTACTTTGAGGGAGACCCGACGTACCAGTACCGTCTGCTGCGCGCGGTGAAAAACCGCTACGGTCCTTCGGGCGAAATCGCCCTGTTTTCCATGGCGGATACCGGCCTGCACGAGGTCACCAACGCCTCCCATTTCTTTCTGCTCAACCACGAAACCCCGCAAGCGGGCAGCGCCGTGACCGCCGTCATGGAAGGCACGCGGCCGCTGGCGGTCGAGCTGCAAGCGCTTGTCAACCGCACCCATTTCGGCCTGCCGCAGCGCGTGGCCTCCGGCGTAAATCCCAAAAAAATGGCGCTGCTCCTGGCGGTGATTGAACGTTACGGCGGGGTGCAATTGGGTGACTACGATATTTTTTTGAATGTAACCGGCGGCCTGAGCGTGAGCGAGCCCGCGGCCGACCTGGCCATGGCGGCCGCCATAATTTCCTCGTTCCGCAATATTCCTGTTCGTAAAGGCATCGCCCTGATCGGCGAGACCGGCCTGGGCGGCGAGGTGCGGCCGGTGAATAACCTGGCCGCCCGTTTAAAAGAGCTCAAGCGCCTCGGGTTTACGGACATTATTATTCCCCGCCCGCCCCGCGCCGAATCCGCGGCGCTCGACGCGCGCGGTCTCTCCCTGCTGCCCTGCGACCGCATCGAAAAACTGGCGGACATTCTGTTTTAACCCAGATACGCCCGCTTAAGTGCCGGATCGGCGGCAATCGCGCCGCTTTTGCCCTCGGCCAGGATGCGGCCGTTTTCGAGGATATAGGCGCGGTCGGATATTTTTAAGGCCATGGCCGCGTTCTGTTCCAC
>JAQUMP010000425.1 GCA_028718065.1 Chitinivibrionales bacterium
TCCTTTAAAATCCATTTAAACGAAGGCATCGTGTATTCCCTTGAATCGGGCCGCGATCCGCTTTTGCTTTTGTCAATGGCGCTTCAGGGTAATGTGCATCCCGTCATCGCCCTGGGGCTTGAGGTTAATTCCCGCACGTCCCTCAACGACCCCGCCCTTCAAACGGACCCGCTCTGGCTTACGCCCACGATTCTGTTCCGGACGCCGTTCCATTGCACCTTCCAGGCCGGCGCCGATATTGCCCTTTCGCAAGACCGGTCGGCCTCGCCCGTCGAGGCGCTCGAAAAATACCGGATTTTCGGCAGTGTCTGTTATTCCGTGGATGTGCTTGCGAAAAAACGCGAAGCCGAGCGCGAAGCTATTGCCGCCCGTGAACAACGCGTCGCAAAAGAGAAGGCCTCGCTCGTCGCCGCGAATCAATCGTTACAGTCAAGAGCCGATAGCCTGGCTTATAAAGCCCGCCAGGATTCGCTCTTGCTGGTCGCGCAGCAGGCCGAAAACAAACGCGTGGCCGATTCTCTTGCCCAAAAGGCCCGAAAAGATTCACTCGCCCTCGACGAGACCAAGCGGCACCTTGAGGAAGAAAAATCTAAACGCAGCGATGCGGAAAAACAGCTTTTGTCAACGGGATTGCTGCTGCTTGACGCCGTATATTTTGAATCGGGCAAAACGGAAATTTCGATCAATTCCCTGCCCTACCTCAATATCATCGGCAAAATGCTGAGCAAATACCCAAAACTCCAACTGGAAGTGCAAGGGCATACCGACATTATCGGCGGTGCCGCCGCCAATCTGCGGCTCAGCCAACTGCGCGCGGAATCGGTCCGCGACTACCTTATACAGGTTGCGCCTGACCTGGGTTCGCGGCTGCGCGCACGCGGCTATGGCATGACCATGCCCAAAGCCGATAACCGTACCGCGGCGGGCCGGAAAATAAACCGCCGGGTAGAGTTGTCCGTTATTAACAAAGAGGAACTGAGAGAGTATAACCGGTAAGCGGCGCCAAAAGGAAAAGTCACCCTGATAGTTTCCAAATATCTGAACAAAGAAGAAGCGCTTGTCTTAAAAGAGCTGCTTTCCGCCGCCGGCCTAAAGTCCGCCACCAAGCAGCACGGCCCGCCGCGGTTTCTTTGGGGCGGAAGGTTTTACCAGGTCCAGGTAGAGAAAATAAATTTTGAAAAAGCGCGCGAGATCGCCGATCGTTTTGAGCACGATTTAGCGCAAAAACGGAAAGAAACCGAAGCGCTCCTTGCCCGGGAATGTCCTCATTGTAAATCCGCTGATATTTATATCAGGGAAAAAAACTCCCCCCTTAAAAGGTTGTTTTACTTCGGCGTGACCGTGCGGTGTTGCAATCAATGCCGCAAACAATGGTATACCTGATAACGTTCGGATTGCACCTTGATACAAGCCCTCCTTATGGTCGGCCATTCAAATGCCGGAAAATCGCCGCTGGGCGCGCTCATGCAAACGGCATTGTCCGGGCCGCAATGCCGTTATTATCACCTTGATTTCGGCGCAGAATTGCGCCGTGTAACCGCGCAGCCGGGGTATGGCGGCCTGGCGGCGTTTGAGCGCGATTACGTTGCATCGGTCATGAACGGCCGCCTGCTCGATAATGCCCATCTGCCGATCGCCGGCAAAATCGTGGCCGATTTCCTGGCAAAAAGTGCGTTTGTAAACCAAAGCGACGTGTTAATCCTGAATGGTTTTCCACGCAATGTCAGCCAGGCCGATTTTGCCGCTTCCACCGGCCTTGCCGTGAAAACGGTAATCTACCTTGCCTGTCCGGCGGCGGTCGCCTGCGCCCGGAAACAACGCGCCGAAAAAGGCCTGGGATTCGAGGACCGCAGTAAACGCCCGGACCAGGCTTTGGAAATCTTTCAGAGGAAAATTGACTCCTTTGAACAGGAAACCCTGCCGCTGATCGACTATTACCGGCAAAAAAAGAGCTTAGTTATAAAAATTGACGTAAGAGAATCAACTTCCCCGGAAGAGATGCTGCGGGCGATTCCGGAATTTTCTCCCGGACGTTAAAAAGTATATTAGCATGGCATGAACCAACGCCTTCTCTTTATCATGATTGTATTTCTTTTTTTTTCGGGGGCCCAAAAATTCTGCCGGGCCGCGGCAGCGGGTTTCTATCCGCAAATTTACGAAACCACGGACGAAAAAAAAAGTAACCTTTACACCTCTTCCGTATACCGGCAGAAAAACGCGCGTTTTATCCGGGAACTTGAAGACAGCGTCGGAAGATTACAAAAAGATTATCGCGATAGCGGCATGCGGACAATAATTGCGTTTGTTAAGGTCCACAGCAGCGGCGCGGTCGATTCGGTCGCCCTGCAAACGCCGGACACACTCGACACGCTTTTGCTTAACAAAACAAGGGAAAGAATTCTTGGCTGGAAATTATCGTTCCATCCGCCGGATCCGGTCCTGTTCGTGCGGGACATTAATTTTGCCCCGCACCACCTGCCCCGAAGCCACACTCCCGATGCGGCAACAACCCCTTGGTATAAACGCAGCGCCTTCTGGCTGCTTCTGTTGGGAGTTGTAGGCTTTGGCTTCCTCGTAGCCTTTTAGAGGGCTCGCTATGCCAACACCGCTTCCCGCTCTCGTACCGTAGAATGCTCTTGGAAATTCCTGTTGGTTTCTGCCGGGACATTCCGGGTCGCGCGCGTCACATAGCCTACCTTGACATCATTCGAAAAATCCTGCAGCATTTCGAGCATCTCCCAACTAAATGACTGAATATCCTCATCGGGATGGTGGGCAAGTAACGATTGATAATAAGCGATTTCTTCCTGCGTCAGGGTCCAGGCGAATTCATAAATATCGAACAAATCCATTTCATGGAGCCAGGGGTCGCGGCAACGATAAAACGTATAAACCGTGCCCGGAGAATTTTGCTGCGGCGTTTTCATATCGTAAACCTGTTTCATCTGGTCCTCTTTTTTGACGGCCAGACGCAGCAGGTAATCCCGGACCTTGGGATTTTGAGACTGTAATCCTTCGGTCCTGAAAAGAATAAAATTCTGCACATAATTCCAGGATGCTCTGTTCCAGATCTCGCGGAGCGATTGGGTATTCATGGTTCCTCCTTGCATTTTCGGCGGCATTTGTTTGAGGATAGCGCCGTGGCTGGTTGCTAATGTCAAGTTCAGCGGCATACTTGGAGCCTGATTTATAAATGCATATTTTGCTTATCAACCAGGAGCCTAAACATCATGCTTCCCCGCCGCGCTTTGCATTCGGTACGGGCCTGGTGAATGACCGGTTCCAGGGATTTGCGCTGTGACCCGCAATAATTCAAAAGAAAACGGGTTTTATTTGGACACACAAAAGCTTGTTTGCATTGAATGCAGGATATTCTTTGAAAACTCATATTTTTTTGCTCCTTTTAGGTGATAATTTGGAGGCTTTAAACCGATCCACGAGGAGACTTTGTTTTCGGCTTAGAAACCTTGCCGCGGGCATTGAAGGTGGGATCGGGATTTTGGCGAGAACCCGAGAAACTCTCGCCCAGATATATTGCCTCCTGTGCCGACGACAAGGCCACGCACAGCGCACGAATGATATCATTATCGGCGCGCCCCTGTTCCCCGGCGCTTCTGGAAAGCGAATTTGAATCCGACGTTGCCATATTTCTCTCCATTCTATTTCTATTTAATAAAGCAATAGATATGCCAGAAGCGTCTTTTTCAGGTTATTTCCATGTCCCTTAGGTGATGTCGAAACAGGAAGGTTTACCAGGCATCCGTGTTTTTCGATAACGCGAAATATTTTTCCAAATATGAAAAATAGATACTTCGACTTTTCCTCTTTTGCCCTCCATTTTCGCACCTTGGATACGCTTTAGATCAAGTGAAATTGCCACCCGTCTTAGATTGGTATGGGGATTGCTCACAACTAAGAAGTATTCG
>JAQUMP010000426.1 GCA_028718065.1 Chitinivibrionales bacterium
GCATGGATTCATGGACCTACGGCGTTCTTGACCAGCAGCATTTAGTATTGATTCTCGGTTCCGGAAGCCGGGGACCAATGACGGTCCAATCGGTGAATGCATGGCAGAAATCCGATTATTACAACGCCCATGACGGAAAAATTGCCGTGAAGCTTCCGGATTTAAACGGTACCAGTCCCACGATATTGCCGGCCGATGGACACTATACCGATTCGGTACGGATTACGATGCAGACCGGAAGCACGGCGGGCGTTTCCGTACGCTACACGCTGGATGGTTCCAATCCTACCAGAAATTCTCTCCTGTATAGCGATAACGCGCCCGTGGTACTGAAACAATCAACGGTAGTAAAGGCGCGCGGTTTTACGGCGACGGACAGCAGCGACGTCATGATCTCTTCGTATTCCATTTTGTCGCATGTTGCCAAGCCCTCCGGCAGCGGATTGCAGTACAAATACTACGAGTACGATGGCGCCGGATGGGATTCGCTCAAAGATTTTTCGCAACTTACCGTAAAATCTTCCGGCGTTACGGACAGCTTCGGCGTGGGCATGCGGCTGCGGGCCTACAAGTTTGCCGTGCATTTAAGCGGAGCGATATTAATTCCAAGCGACGGGGATTACACCTTTACCGTTAATTCCGACGCGGGCGCCAAATTCTATCTTAGCGAGAATCTCCTGGTAAACAACAACGGGGCGCATAGCATGTCTACGGGAGCCTCCGGCGTTGTCAGCCTGAAAAGCGGATATTATTCCGTCGCGCTCGATTATTTCATGGACTCGGTCTTAGTCGGAGGAAGGCTGGTTCCGGGGCTTTCCGTTTATTATGCATCGGCGGCCATTTCAAAAACAAAGATACCCAAGTCGGTTTTATTCAGCGGCGATGCGGCCGTCGCCTGGTTTGGTCCGGAAAACCGGGCTACGGCCGATCCCTTGACAATAGCTATGAATAAAGACGCCGTCACGGTCATGGTGGGTTTTAGGGGAGTTCATCGGTTGGATATTGTCAAGCTTACCGGCGCCGTTGAAATGCATTTTAGCGGCGCGCGCGCAACAACCTATCGCATTAAGGGCAGTGCGCTGCCGGCGGGCGTCTACATGCTCATGGCAAGCGATGCGGCCGGACATAAGGCCGTAAAACTTGTGCGGTGGTAAGCATCTACCGCAAACAGATCGCCGTGCCGTAAAACAGCCGCCCAACCATGATACTTGTAAAGCTGCGGGGAAACATATTCGCTTTTAATTTGCGAAGGGTTCTTTTTTTATTTTTGCGAACAGCATGCTGTTTGCAGCGGTTGAATATTGCCGCGCGGAAGAGGTAATTAAAACCGATATTCCGGCGTGGCTCCTCCGTGGTCCGGTCGCCTGTCCCCGTGAACAATTGTTTTTAAAGTTCTTTGTCCCCGCCGAAACCATTGTCCCCAACGATGGCGATAGCGCACTTGACAAGCAATGGAAGCGCGCGCCTTGTGATCCAATAAGGACAATATCTTAATAATATGCACTTAAAGACATAGGAAAAGGGGCTTTTTTGGCGTACATTATCAATAGTTTAAGCCCCGGTCCGCGGTACTGCGGCGGCGAATCGGAACGGCCGTTTGCAGAGCGGCGCATCCGTCAAGCGTGGCGTCCATTTAGGGCAAAAACAATCCAATGAGATGGGGAGAAAATGCTATGAAACATACAATGCTTTGCAGCGCGATGGCCCTTCTGGGTCTTTGCTGCCATCTTTTTGCTTCCATGCCCTCGGGCGAACCGCCGGCCATCGCCGGGCAGGGTTATGGCATTGTCATGTACGATGACTTTGACAATCCAACCAAAACCGTAGACTTTAATAACACCTGCGCGCCCGGCTACAACTGGTATGTGCGCCTCCCCATTTTTTACGGGAGCCACGCAACGAGCGGCACCACCGCCGGAAGTGGCGTCCTGACCGTTACCGGCGGCGCCGCCGGATGGTCGGTCGGCACCTACCCGCTTACCAAAGGAAACACTGCCAAGGGTTATAAGCATGGCTACTTTGAAGCGCGCATGCGTTTTGATCCGACGCTCGGCCCATCGAACAGCGACTGGCCGGCCTGGTGGCTTTTTTCGGTGTCCCATAGTTTGGATTCCAGCACCACGCGCTGGGGAGAATATGATATTTTCGAGGCCTACACGGGAGGTCGTGCCGCTTACGACAGCATCTTTGTCGGCACCGCGCATGACTGGTGGAAGGGCAATCATCTTAATTCCAACAATGTGCAGCCCATGCCGCCGGGGACCGATTTTAATCAATGGCATACCTATGCTTTTCTCTGGGAAGCCGACAGCATTGCCGAAACCGGCTATTTTAAGTGGTACTTCGATGATTCATTGCTGATAACGGTTACCTTCGCCAAAAACGGCCTGCCGACACCCTTTGTGCATAATGCCAACGGCGATTCGACGCCCGTGGGTTGTTTCTGGATCGGCGAACAGGACACCATGGGAATGATCGCCATTCTCGGTTCGTCAAGAAATTGGCCCCTTCAGATCGACGGCGTGCGCATCTGGCAAAAAGGCCCGGGCGCCGCGGCAAGCCGGCCGGTCGCTCAGGCTAACTCCTTCAGCTACCAAACAATGGGAAATATAATCAGGTGCAACCTTGCGAAACCGGCGTTCGTAAGCATAAAATACTTCGACCTGCTGGGCAGAACGGTTTGCTCTTTTGTAAACAATGTCCAGCCGCAGGGTTATCACGCGTTTAATGCGCCGGTCGCATCCCTGCCGCGCAATGTTTACATCCGTGAATTCAGGGCGGGGGATTTTGTCAAGCAAGAGCGGTGGGTTGCGCCGAACTAAAGTCATTTTCGAAAAGGGGAGATACCTATGGCAAAGCCGGAAAGCATGAAACAATTAAAAAGGCTCTCAACGTGTGCCGCGTGGGCAATGGTATTGGGAGTTCTTTTGGCTCTTAATACCCAGGCCGTATTTTCCGGGCCGTGCGGGATAAGCGCGAACCACCGTTATTTTCTTGACGGTTCCGGCCAGCCCTGTTTCTGGCAGGGCGATACGGACTGGGACCTGTTTTCCGATTATACCGTGGTCAAGGCGGACTCGCTCCTCGAATATCGAAGGGTGCAAGGGTTCAACGCCTTCCAGATCATGATCTTCGGCGTCAACGGCGTTCCCCAATCAAATTATTACAACCAGACGCCGTTTGTCAATTCAGACCCGACCAAACCCAACGAGACCTATTTCAAGCTGATTGATTCGATCGTGGACCTCGCCGGCCGGAAGGAACTTACGCTGGTCATCGGCGTATATCACTGGTTCCCGCAGTACGCCTCATACATCAACACGACCAACGCGCAGGCCTGGGCCGAATGGGTTGGCGCGCGCTACAAAGACAAGCCGAACATCATCTGGGCGATGTACCCGCAAGCCAACGACAGCTACACCGCCATAGCCCGGCTCGTTGCCGCAGGTTTACAGCAAGGAGACAGCGGCAAACACCTGATTACCGTCCATCCCGACCCGCCGGCCTCGTCCAGTAACTGGCAAAGCGAGGCCTGGCTCTCATTCAACTCCGTTCAGACCAACGCAGACGCCTACTCCGCGGTCAGGAGCGATTACGTCAAGACGCCGGTAAAACCCGTAGTAATAGCGGAGTGCCAATATGAGAGCGGAAGCTGGGCGACTGCCTGCCGCCAGGCGGGCTACGGCACTTCCATGGCGGGCGGCTTTTATACCTACGGCAATGTCTCTTGCTACACGGCTCAACGTCAATTTCAGACCTGGATGACTTCGCCTGGAGCGGCCCAGATGAAAGTGATGGGCGGCATTTTCCGCTCGGTTTCGTGGTGGAAGCTGATTACCGATTCGTCTGTAATTTCCGGGGCCAGCCAGAACAAAGCGGCGCGCTCGTCCGACGGCGACTGGCTGCTCGTTTACCTGAG
>JAQUMP010000427.1 GCA_028718065.1 Chitinivibrionales bacterium
GAAGTCCATTGCTTGACATTACGGATATAATCGACGACGGCGTTAAAAGGGCCCGCAAAAAGGTCCGCGCGCATCTCCAGCATGTCAACGCCTTCGGCCACGCACTTTTGCAGCACGGCCTTTTTAAATGGCCGGTCGATTATGGCTACAACGCGGGGGATTTTGCCCAGAACGCATGAACCGATGGAAAGCATTAATGATCTCCTTTTTACGACTTCGGGGCCGTCTCTTGCAGCATTTTTTCCCAGCGTCCGATCTGGCGCTCCCAGCGGTTGCGGCGGGCCGTTGCAAAGGCCGCCGCTCCCATGCGGCGTAAAGCGCCTTGATCTTTGACCGACGCCAAGATTGTCCGAAGGTCGGGCTCAACGTCGAATCCGGTAAGTAAACGGCCGTTTTCCTTGTCGTGAATAATTTCGCCGGTGGCGGCAATGGCGCTGCCGAACACGACGCAGCCCTGCGCCATGGCTTCGAGCACCGCAAATGAATGGCCGCCCTCATACCGGGACGAAGAAATTAAAAAAGGACAGCACCGGTACCAGGCTTCCGTTAATGTAAAGGACTGGTTGGGCAGCAGCGTTAAACTGCCGCGGGCGACAAGCGGTCCGGCCTGGGGCAGCGAGGCAGCGGAAGCGCCGATAATAACAAACCGGCTTTCCGGCAGCATTTGCTCCAAGCGGTAGAACAGTCCGATGGTGTAATCGATATTTTTTTTCCAGGTGTTGGCCCCGATCACCAAAAAAACGAAGGGCCACTGGGGTTGGTTCGGCCAGTAGGAATTCGCGGCAACATGAACGCCGTTGGGAATGAGCCGATATTTTGATTTGTATTTTGGAAAACGCTTTTTGAGCCAGCGCACCTCGTCCAGCGTGCCGCAGGCGCAGACCGCGCTCAGCCGGAGTGTCAAGCGCAGCAGCGGGAAACGCAGCGCCAGGGCCTTCCAGGTGGACCCGTTTTGGACTATTGCCGCGGGGAGGCGCTGTTCGAGCGCATAAACTTTTTCTTCCCAACCGTGATTATGCAGAACAATCCGGGTTTTTTTAGCCACGAGGCGGGCAAGCAAGGCGCTCAAAGCGGCGTCCGAGGAACGCGCGATGATAAAATCCGGCGGGCGCGCAACCGCGGCAATCAGGCGCAGCATCAGATATGCCGCGAATACCAGGTAGTTGCTTCCCCAGCGTATAGGCGGAGCGGTGATAACAACGCAGCGATGCCCGCGTGACGACAAACCCCCGGCAATTTCCCGAAGGCAGCGCCCCACGCCGCCATATTCTTTATTGTCAATTGCCGCCGCGAGCCAGATATACATGACCGGCTATCTCCGTATTAAGTATTCCCACGAAGTTATCTGCGCTGAAACCCGATCGAATATCGTCATAAGGCTTTCAAAATCGTCGGCGAGTTCGTCTTTAAAGTGAAAACTTAAGCAAATATATCCGGCAACTTCCTCCAGCGATTCCAGGGCGCCGCTGTGCAGCATCGTGCGCGCCGGGCAACAGAAGGGCTGAAAAACAGGAAAATAGGTGGCGCCCGTGGCCAGCGCCACCGGACCGAAACAGTTATCGGTAAAACGGGCGGTCTCCGGCCCGCCGCAAATAACGGGAAAATATTTGCTTAAGTAAAGTATTTGCTGCCGGTTTATAGCATTAAAGGGCGGAACAAACACAAACGGTTTAAGCTCGGAAGGCACGGCCCCCTCCATAACCGTTCGGCAGGCGCGATCCAGATCCGGCAAGGTCATCTGAAGTATTTCGCTGTTAAACGGGCCGAATTTTCCCTGATGCGAAAATCCGTGCAGCGCAACGGTCCCGCCGATAGCCCCGATTGTTTTCATGAGAGGCCAATTGGCCTTGCTTGCGAGATCGTGCCCGGTAAAGACCGATAGGAACGGTAATGGGTTGGCGCCAAAACACTGGAGAAAGCGATCGTAATCATAGTTCTTGTCCAAAAACATATCATCGATCCGGATAAAAATCCGCAGCGGCAAAGCTTCCTTGGAATTTGCGCGCGTAAATCGCTTGAGCGTTTTGACATACGTATAGGGCGTCTTTTTAAAAAAGGGGAACAACAGGGAATTAAGCGGGTTGGCTAAAAGCCGAAAATCCCGATGGGTGACGGAGGGCATTTTCCAGAGCCGGGCGGTTTCTTGAATGTCAATATTTTTAAGGAACGGCACGTTCGGCCGCCGCATCCAGGCGCTCAGGTAGCGCCCCGCCAGCGCCAGTGCCGTAATTTGTTCCACCTGCGCAATTGCCAGAAGCATTATGCATTGTAAAGGATGTTTCAGACAGCTTTGAATGCTGCGGCGTTTAAAGGTAAGATAAATGTTTTTTAAGCAGAACGCTTTATAGGTGCCCCAGAAGGTGTGGGCGTAGCGAAAACGATGATAGCGGTCCGGAAATTTACAATACAGGTAAAATTCGGAATCAAGCATGGTGCGCGCGCGCCGGACGCTTGACATAAGATATTTAGCCAATTTGACAACACGGGGTTGATGGCAGGCGCAGAGCGCCGGCTCAAAAACGATCCGCCCCCGCAGCAGCATGTCCGCCGCCAGTCCGTGATCTTCGCAGTAGGGCCCCCGGAAATTTTCGTCGAACCCCCCCGAGCCGATGAGTGCCTCTCGCTTGTAAATAATGTTGCCGGTTAAAAAGAGGTTGCCGTGAAGGTTTTCCACCTCGCGGTCCCAAAGACCGTCGCCGGTGGCGATGATTTTGCCTTCGATGCCGACGATATCGGCCGGGCAGGTTTGTATTAAATGCAGGGCCCGGCCACACCAGGTTTCGTCGACGCAGACATCGTCATCCAGAAACGCGATCCACGGCTCGGCGCTATGGGCTATGCCGATATTGCGGGCGGCCGCCGGTCCCCGGTTAGCGTCATTGCAACAGTAAAACACCCCGAGTTCCCGGCACAACTCCCGGTTCCGCCGGCGTTCGCCATGCGCCGAGGCGTCGTCGGCCACAATAATGCGCAGCTCCTGCCGCGCCTTTTGCTTTGTCAATGCAACCAGGCACATCCGCAAGGCCGCGCTGCGGTTAAAGGTTGGAATGACAACGGATAGTTTCATGAAAGCCGCCGCCGAATCACGCTTTGGTACTGCGCCAGGATCGTTTTTGCCAGGGCGCTATAACTATGTTCACGGGCGTATTTGTCGCAACCGTCAATTAACCGCGCGCGGGCCTTTTGGTCGGCGCTGAGCGCGACTATAGCCTTTGCAAGAAGTTCGGCCCCGGCCCCTGCGGCAATCACCGGATAGGCCGCATTGATAGCGCGGACCAGCGGCAGGTCCGCGGCAACAATGCAGCGCCGGTTGGCGATGGCAAGCATCAAGCTGCTGGAGGCGCTGCGCGCCGTAAAAAAGGCGCAATAAATATCAAGTTCCCCGATTTGTCGGGCTTGATCGGACTCTTCGACCCATCCGGTAATTTTGAATTTATCCGGCCAGTTTTTGGCGCGGACCGTTGCACAAATAGCATCGAGCAGGGACTGATCTTCGGGGCGCCGCACGCCGCCGATCCAGGTAAAACGCCATTGCATCGGCAAGGTGTCCAGCACGGCAAAGAGCGTTTGGTAATCGAAATTGGGATTAATAAATCCGGCCGAGCCCAGATGGAGCATTGGGCGCGGCGGCGTTTGGGCAAAATCATCCGGAGCGATTTCGGGCGCCGGAAGGGCGATGCAGACAATGTTTTCGCCGGCGATTCCCCAGGTCTTGACAATAGCGATTTGATAGGGATAATGCACCAAAACCTTGTCGGCATGGAAATTGCTTTTGCAGTGGTTTCTGAATATTGTTTGTAAAGGATGACGCTTGTCATAGCAAAAGCGTTTGATTTTTAAAAGAGCGCCGCCCCCGGTAATGCGCTCGCGCGGAAACACGCCGGGAAATTGATCGTATACTTCATGCAGGGTGAC
>JAQUMP010000428.1:0-1402 GCA_028718065.1 Chitinivibrionales bacterium
GATTTTCTCGCGGCCCATGAGCGCATTGGTCTGCCATGCGCGCACGATACCGCCCACCAGCACCACCGGCTCGCATTTCGCGCGCGAAAAAACCTCGCCGATCATGGCCGTGGTCGTGGTTTTGCCGTGGGTCCCGGCAACGGCGATTCCGAAATAGGAACGCATGATTTCGCCCAGCAGTTCCGCGCGCCGCATGATCTGCCTGCCGTGCAGCGCGGCCCATTGACGTTCGGGATTGTCCTGCCGGATGGCGCTGCTGTAAATTGCCAGGTCGCACTGCTTTATTAACCGGGGAGCATGGTCGAATTGGATGGCAATGCCCCGCTGCGTCAGCCGCTCGCTTACGCCGGAGGATTGCAGGTCCGAGCCCGTCACGGCATAACCCACGTGCGCCAGAAATTCTGCCAGTGCGCTCATGCCGATCCCGCCGATGCCGATAAAGTGGATGGTGCGAACGGTCCCGAGCCGGATCATGAGCGCACCCCTTCAAAAATTTCCTGCGTCATTATGGCCGCCGCGTTGGGAGCGGCGGCCGCTTGCGCCTTGGCGCACATGGCGTTATAGCGCTGCTGGTCGGCCAGGATTTCGCGCACGGTTTCCGTCACGCGCCGGCCGCAGGCCTCATCTTGACGTATACGAACGCACCAGCCCTCTTCTTCCGCCACGCCGGCATTGTGCCATTGGTGGTTCTCGGCCGACCAGGGCAGGGGAATGCAAATGCACGGCAGGCCGAACCCGGCCAACTCGGCCAGGGTCGCCGCGCCCGCCCGGCACACCACGATTTGCGCCAAAGCATAATACGGGTACAGGTCGGCAATCACGTCGAACACTACCACCGCGCTTGTTGCGACCAGGCTGTTTCTTATTTCGTCAAAGCTTGGCTTGCCGGTCTGCCAGATAATTTGAAGGCCGGCTTCGGCCCAGGATTTTACCGCCGCAACCAGGCACTTGTTCATTTGTACGGCGCCCTGGCTGCCGCCGGTTATGAGGATGGTCGCAACCTCCCGCTTGATCGAAGGCGGATACAGGGAATCGGCCAGCATGGCCCTGTTTATGGGACGAATCGGAAGACCGCCCAGCACGGTCCGCCCCCGCACCTGCCAGGAAGGGGCCAACGGAAAACTTAAAAAGGTTGTGCGCGCGCGGCCCGCAAACAGACGCGTGACCAGCCCGGGAACCGTGTTCTGCTCGTGGCAGTAATAGGGAATGCCCCGCAGCAAAGCCGCGGCAAGCACCGGCGCCGAAACATACCCGCCAAAGGCCAGGACCGCATCCACCCGTTCATTTTGTAAACGCTTAACCATCATCAGCACCTGCGCCGCAAAAAGACCGAGCGCCGTCAGCGCCTGCAGCGCCGCGGCCAGACTGAGCCTGCGCTTAAAGCCGCGCACCGCAAGCATGC
>JAQUMP010000428.1:1412-3906 GCA_028718065.1 Chitinivibrionales bacterium
CAAGCATGACCAGCGGTATATTGAATTTTTGGCAGAGCTCGTTTTCGCGGCTGCGGCGCGTGCCGATCCACAGCAGCACGGCCTGCGGATAGTGCTCTTTAATGTAAAGCGCGGTCGCCAGGGCCGGAAAAATATGGCCGCCCGTGCCGCCTGCGGCGATTGCCAGTTTCATACGGTTATATGCCTGTCTTGACCGGCGCGACTCTGCCGGCGGAAAATTTATTATGGAGCGCCGGCAGCCGCGCGCCGCATTGGCTCGAAATATTCAAAAGAATCCCCATGCTGCTTACCGTAAACAGCAGGCTCATGCCGCCATAGCTCAAAAACGGCATGGGAATGCCCGTGGTCGGGACCAGACCGACATTGACGGCCGCGTGTACCAGGACATAGAGCGCAATTTCAAAAGTAAATCCAAAAGCCAGAATCTGGCCCAGCTTGTCCGGCGCGCGAAAGGCGATGCGCGCGCCCCGGTAAATCAGCAGGCTAAAAAGCGCAAATATCATTAAGAGCCCTAAAAAGCCGATCTCCTCGCCGATGATCGAAAAAATAAAATCCGTATGCGGCTCGGGAAGAAAGAAGAACTTTTCTTCTCCTTTGCCAAGACCGACGCCGAAAAGGCCGCCGTTGCCCAGACCCACGATCGATTGATACGCCTGGTACCCGATGGTTTCTTTACTCTGCCCGAAATGCAGGAAGCCCATCAGGCGGTGACGGCGATACGGCGCCGCCAGCATGGCCGCCGCAGCCAGCGGCGCCAGACTCAGGACCACGCCGCCCAGCTGCCGGAAACGCGCGCCGGCGATAAACAACAGCACCAGGCCGGTAATGCCCACAATCGACGCCGTGCTGAAATTAGGCTCCACGACGATCAGGGCGCATACCAGGCCGATACGCACCAGGTGGCCGGACAATTTTTTCCACTCCCGGATCTCCTCGCCGTGTTCATCGATTTTCTGTGCCATTAAAAATATGAGCGCCATGAGCGCAAATTCCGAGGCCTGAAAGCGCATGAATCCCAGCGGTATCCAGCGTTTGGCGCCGTTAATGGAGGTGTGACCGGGCAGCACCAGCACGATCAGAAGCAAGACGATCGCCACGATAAACGCGCCGTGGCTGAGCTTGCCCCATACGTGGTAATCCACGTTGATAAACACGATAAAACAGGCCAGTGCCAGAACCACGCGGATGCAGTGACGCGCCAGGAAAAAATCGGCTCCGCCGAATTTCTGCGACGCTACCGCGAACGAGGAACTGTATACCAGCACCACGCCGAACCCAACCATCAAAAGGGTTATGACAAATACCCCGATGTCGATGCGTGAGAGGTTCCGGCTCATAATTTAGGGCCTTTAAAATTGGTTACGATCGTTTTAAATGCATCGCCGCGTTGTTCGAAATTTTGGAACATATCAAAACTCGAGCACCCCGGAGAAAAAACCACTACGTCGCCGGGGCGCGCGGCCTGCCGCGCAAGCGTAACAGCCTCGGCCAGGGTTGCGGCCCGCCGGATAGGACAGAGGTCCTTAAGTTGCACCGCCATACGGTCCGCGGCTTCACCGATTAAACAGATGTCCTTGACATATTTGGACACGGCCTCCCGGATAATCGAAAAATCGCAGCCCTTGTCCCTGCCGCCGGCGATTAAATGAACATTAGCGCCAAAGGCCGAAAGGGCGACCGCGACCGATTCGGCCGTGGTCGCCTTGGAATCGTTGTAATAGCGCACGCCGTCAACCGTCCCGGCGTATTCGAGCCGGTGCGCAAGTCCTTTAAAGTCGCCGAGGCCCCTGCGGCACGCCTCCGGCGATATTCCAAGCGCCCAAGCCATGGCGATTGCGGCCGAAGCATTATCGTAGTTATGGCGCCCCGCCAGTTGCATTTTGTCAAGGTCAAGGATTTTTTCGGTTTTCCCGTTTACATTCCAGTAAATCGCCGCCGCGTCCGCCCACACGCTCGGGGCGCCGGGGACTTCTTTCCCAAAGTAAATTAATCCCGTGCGGGCCGTAAGCTCCTCCGCCCAAGCCATGAGGCGCATGTCGTTGGCGTTCAGTACCGCAAAATCCTCTTTGCCGGCATTTTTAAAGATGGCCTTTTTTGCTTGGTAGTATTCGTTTTCGTCGGCATAGCGGTCCAGATGGTTTTTCATGAGGTTGAGCACTGCCGCCACCCGCGGACGAAACGCATCGGTATATTCAAGCTGGAAACTGCTCACCTCCACCACGGCCACACCGCCGAGGGGCAGACCGGGCATAACGCTTATCACCGGTACGCCGATATTGCCGATCACCGCGTGCGACCGGCCGGAAGCCGCCACAATCGCCCCGAGCATGCTTACGGTCGTGCTTTTGCCGGACGAGCCGGTGATCGCGGCCACGGTTGTTTGACTCATGCGAAAACCGAGTTCGAGCTCGCTCCAGACCGGAATGTTGCGCGCGCGCGCCTGCCGCAATATCGGCACATCGCGCGGCACGCCGGGCGATACGATAATTAGATC
>JAQUMP010000429.1 GCA_028718065.1 Chitinivibrionales bacterium
GTTCTCTCCATAATCCACAATGTTTCCCCCCGTCGGGGACTTCGAAGCGTCGCAAGATTTTCCGAATCACCACATCTTCCTCGATAAACGAGACAACCTTCATCGTCCCGCCGCATTTGGGGCACTTACACTCGTCTCAAAACACATGCGCGCAAGTCGCGAAAATGCTCTACGTGCGCATGCCTGTCGCAGATACGCAATAAACCAAAACCCAAAAAACAACTTCTGAAATTATGGACTTAAGGACAGGCCGGAGGGTATCTTTATGACGGCATAAAGCAGCAACCGTCAAGGACGTCCCCTATTACAAACGCAAAATGTGGGTGGATAAAGAGCTTTTAGCGTAAGGACACCAAAACTATTTTCACCATGAGCAATGTGGCTTTCGAAGTAAAACTTTCACCCGAAATGTTCAGTTTGCACAATTTGCAGCGATAGGCCCTTAATGAATAAAATTATTGCCGGCCTTTTCTTTGTATCGCTTGTTTATGCGGTCTGCTTTGCCGCGCCGTCCGACACGGCCCAGCAAACAGGCCTCACTGTTTCCGGCCTATCGCAAAACGACTTCATTCTTCTTCAAACACTTGACCAAAACAAACCCCTGCGCGACCAATTCGGTTGCGCCGGCGTGAATCTGCTCACGTTGAACGTGCAAACCCCAAAGTCAACGGCCGTTAAAATAGAGGCCAGTTCGGATTTTTATTTAATATCAGGCGGCTATGCCCAGGCTGTGGGCCGCAGTTCATCCTATACCCTGGTCGCCCAGGCGGATTCCAGCGCGGCTTTTATCCTTGACATTCGCAAGCTTTATGCGGCGGTAATGTTTCCGTGGGCCGACTTTTCGCTGGGGCGCCAAATTATAAGTTTCGGTGAAGGAATGGTTTTTTCGCCCATCGACGTTTTCTCCTCGGTAAACGTGTTGGACCTGGCTTTTAAACGCCACGGCAGCGACGTGGCGCGCGTTCGTGTTCCGCTGGGCGACGTATCGGGCCTGGACGCCGTCGCCAAGCTTGCCGAAAATCCCCAAACCAGCGCAACGGCAATTAAGGCCTACTCTCATGCGGGCAGTTTTGATATTGCCGGCATCGGCATTTATCAAGGGGAGCAAAACGAGGCGATTTGCGGCCTGACGTTTAAAGGCGACCTTGTCGCCGGCGTTTACGGTGAATTGGTTGAACACCTTATGTTTTCCGGAAATCACGCTTTTACGGGAATGGCGGGGGCGGATTATTCAATTCAAAACACCTGGTATTTTACAGCGGAATATTTATATAACCAGCAGGCCCAGGCAAATACCGGCCAGGCCCAGCTTTCGCCTTTGCAAACAAACATTTTATTGGTCCATCATCATTATGGTTTTGTAAATGCCCGTTTTGTCATCAACGACCTTATGAATGTTTCCGCCGGCGCCATCGCCGATATAAGCGCGGGATCGGGCATTTTAACGGGACAATATTTCTATAATTTTCTCCAGAACGCCGACGCAATCCTCTACCTGCAATATTATCCGGCGGCAACAGACGGTCTTTTGCAATTGCCGGTCGGCATAATCAGCTACGGCACGCGGCTGGAAGTTGCGTTTTAAAACCCTATCAATCCCGCGCCTGCACCGCTTCGATATGCCCGATGGCGCCGGTGGCAATGTTCCCCGCATTGGCTTCGTCGGTGTCGATGTGCATGGACAAACGGAAATCGGGATTCACCCGGATAAGCACGTCGCCGAAAACCAGCTCGCGGTCGCCCTCGATCCGCACGCGCACCTTAAACTTGTCGCGCAATCCGAATTTTAAGGCGTCTTCGGTTGACATGTGAATATGACGCAGGGCGCAGATTACGCCTTTGTCAATGGTAACCGCGCCCGCCGGACCTTCGAGGCGTAAGCCCGGGCTGCCGGAAAGATCGCCGGACTCGCGCACCGGCGGCTGAACGCCGAGCTTAAACTGTTCGGTCATGGCGATTTCGATCTGCGTCTCGGGGCGCACCGGCCCTAAAACACGCACGCGCTCAACACGGCCTTTGGGGCCGATGAGGTTAACGGTTTCGGTACAGGCAAATTGACCGTGCTGCGACAATTCGTGCTGGGGCGTTAAACCATGGCCTGCGCCGAACAGCGCTTCCACATGCGCGGCAGTCAAGTGCACGTGATGCGCGGAAACTTCAATTGGGACGGGCGTGTTTTTCTGCGCTTGAATAATATCCGTGATATAGCCCGAGGCGACCGTGCGGATGGTTTCGCGCGCGATCATGCGCTCTTCGTCCGTAGGAATAACCAAAAGCCGCACGCGTGAATCCGTAACGGAAATATCCGTAACACCGTCTGAGTGGACCTGCATGTTTATCTTTTCGTCAAGCTCGATCCCCATGTATTGCAGCCCCTGGCACACTAAGCTGCGCACGCCCGCGCTCCCCTGACCGATCCCGCCGGTAAAGATGACCGTGTCCAATCCTTGCATGGCCGCCACATAGGCCCCGATATATTTGCGGATTTGGTAGCAGAAGGTTTTATAGGCCAGCAAGGCGCGGTGATGTCCTTCGGCGGCGGCCTTTTCGATGGCGCGCATATCACTTCCAATTCCCGAAAGCCCCATAAACCCGCTCCGGTTGTTGATAAGTTTTTCCAATTCGTCGGGCCCCATTTTTTCGCTGCGCATCAGGTGTATTAAAATACCGGGATCAAGATCGCCGCTGCGGGTGCCCATTAAAAGCCCCTGTGTGGGAGTAAAGCCCATGGAGGTATCTATTGAACGCCCGTGGTCCACGGCGCAAAGCGACGCCCCGTTTCCAAGATGGCAGGAAATAATATTGAGCCCGTTAAAGGGCCGTTTTAAAAACTCGGCGGCCCGCAGCGAAACATAGAGGTGCGAGGTGCCATGAAAACCATAGCGCCGGATTTTTTTCTGTTTGTAAAACTCATAGGGCAGGCCGTACATATACGCGTACGGCGGCAGCGTATGATGAAAGCCCGTATCAAAAACCGCCACGTGCGGCGCATGCGGAAAAAGGCGCTGCGCCTCGCGAATACCGACCAGATTAACGGGATTGTGCAGGGGCGCAAGCGAAGAAACTTCCTCGATCGCGGCAATGATATCTGACGTAATTATTACCGGAGTGCTGAGCTTATCACCGCCATGTACCACGCGGTGGCCCACCGCCGAAATTTCCTGCGGGCCCCGAATAAAACCCGTTTCTTTATCGCTCAGCGCTGCAACCATGGCCGAAAACGCTTCAGCGTATCCGATGTTTTTTTCAATCTCAAAAGTTCGCGCGGCTTCACCGATGCGACAGGTGTGCCGGGTATTTTCGGTAGTAAGGCTCTCTATGGCGCCGCGCATCACCCGGCCATCGCCGGCAGTATCAAAAAGAGCGTACTTGAGCGACGAGGAGCCGCAGTTTACAATTAAAAATTTAGAAGGCTGCTCCGTTTTAAGTTTAAGCCCGTAGGGGTCGTCGCTTTTCTGCATGGCTTCGGCCGCCAGATTATACATGACCGACCATTCGGTGGTGCGCTTCGTTATAGAGCGGCTTAAGAAACGGATGGCCGAAGGCTGTGTAATCAGGATGGTCGAAAAAAGCTTTTGGGGTATCAGCAGCGCCATGCAGCGCGTGACGCCGATAATATTCGCGATGGTCTTGCCGCCGGTCATAAGGGATATTTCACCGAAAATAGCGCCCGGCTCAAGCTGGGCAAGGCGCACCTTGCGCCCGGTATTATCGGTGACCGCGGCCTCGGCCGATCCGCTTAAGAGCACACCCAGAAAGCGCCCTTCTTCGCCGAATTTTATGACCGCCTCATTGCCCTCAAACGTGGTCAGGTGTGAACCGTCGATAAGTTCGTTTAAAACCGTTTCGGGAAAATCCTTAAAAAGTTCGACGCTTGTTTTTAAAA
>JAQUMP010000430.1 GCA_028718065.1 Chitinivibrionales bacterium
CGAGCATGGTCGACCTGCATCTTTTTGCCGGGCTTATGGATGCGGCCGGGCCGGGCTGCCGCATTATATTGTTGGGCGACATGCACCAGCTTCCGTCCGTGGAAGCCGGCGCGGTGCTGGGCGATCATACGGCCCCCTTTCTGGGGCGCGCAGGGTTTCCTACCTTGACAAAAGATACCGCCGCCTGGATTTCGGACGTCCTGAGCGGCGTGGAGAGCGATACCGGCGGCGGGGTGGAAAATCCGGCGATCGCCTTGCCCCCCGCCGAAGACGGCCGGAGCGAGGCGCTGGCGGACCATGTCGTTATTCTTACCCACTCCTACCGCTCTTCCCCAGGCATACGGGAGCTTTGCGATTATGTCAATCGCGGCCGGGCGCGCGAAGCTCTGGCGCTTATTGCGGGTGGCCGGTATGCAAAGAGCGTTCAAATGACAACCGGCGATACGCCCCGTCATGTCCGGCAATGGCTGCAAGCGCATTACTGCGGCGAAGCGCTGCGGCGCCTGCAAGCGCTCAATAACCTGCAAACCGAAGCCGTCGGCGCTCCGTGGCATGACGATTTTGAATCGGTAAAAGTGCGCTTGGACGCGGCATTTAAAATAGTGACCGGTTCCCGGATATTGGTACTGGCGCACGAGGGCGAAGCCGGGCGCCTTGCAATTAACCGGCAGGCTTCGGCCCTGCTCCGCCCGGTCCTCGATAAAAACCAACGCGGGCGTTTTTTTCATGGGCAACTGGTAATTCTTGAGCGCAACCACCATGACCTCGATCTTTACAACGGCGATTTGGGCATCGTGGTGCGGGACGCAAACGCGGGGCAAAAGGTAATTTTCAGGCGCGGCGCCGATGAGTACCGGGTTGCACCGCTTGAGCGCCTCGGGGGCCTTGAAGGCGCTTTTGCCATGACCGTACATAAATCCCAGGGCTCGGAATTCGACGAAGTCCTTTTCGTCCTGCCCGAGCATGAAAGCCCGCTGCTTTCGCGGCAGATCGTATACACGGGCATTACCCGCGCGCGAAGGCTGGTCAGGATCATGGCCTCACCGGCCATACTTAAAAAAGCGATTGACAATCAGGAAGAGCGCCCCGGCGGCGTGACGCTCGAGTGTCGTGACCGGCCCGCTTAATTATTTTTTGACTCGTGCGACATTTTTTTATTGCGCAGCATGGAAAAAAGCAGGCCGAACCCGATTACGGCCGCGGTAATAAAGCCCACGACGCCGATGAGCGGTATGCCCTGGATTTTGGGCGGGATGCCGGAGTTGACAACAAGGGAAGATCCCACGATGAGCGCCGCCAGCACGAGGGCGAACACGATCTTGTTTACGAGCACGTCGAACCGGTCGAGCATGGGCTCCAGGCCGCGGTGTTGAAAACGCACCGTCAGCTCACCGGCTTTTACCATGCGCAGCATGTCGCGGGTTTCGAAGGGCAGGTCGCCGATCAGCGCCGCAAATTCCATCAGCATAAAATACAAGCTCGCGGGCGCGCTTTGCAGGCGCGGAAAGGTCCGTAAGAGCCTTTTAACAAACGGCTCCAGGTGCTCGAAAAGGTTAAAGTGCGGATCGAGCCTGGTCCCCACGGCCTGCATGGTTATGATCGATTTTAATAAAAGGTAGAAGCCCGGGATAATTTGGATTTCGTGACTCACGATGATCGACGCGAAGCGTTGCAGGATTTGAGGAACGTTCATGTCTTTAAGCGGCAGTTCGGCGTAATCTTCGATAAACTCCATTAAGTCGTATTCGAGCTTTTGCGGATGTTCGAAATGATGGTTGGACATTTTCTCTATGGCGCGGACGATGCGCTGCGGGTCGCGATGGGCAACGCCATACAGAACGACGCCCAGTTGCATCCGCAGCATGGGCGGCAGAATGCCGACGGAACCAAAATCCAGGAAGCAGATCCGGCCGTCGTTACAAATAAGAATATTGCCCGGATGCGGATCGGCATGAAAAAAGCCATGTTCAAAAATCTGGCGGAGCACCAGTACCGTTCCCTGTTTGGCAATGTTCGCAGGATCAAAATGCGCCTTGGCGAGTGCGGCGGCGTCGGACACCTTGATCCCCTCCACAAATTCCGTTACCAGGATCCTTTGGGTTGTAAGGTCGGGAAAAACTTCGGGAACATAGATCAAGGGATCATCTTTGAAATTGCGCCGGAAACGCTCAAGGTGCGCCATTTCCAGGGAAAAATCCAACTCCTTGCGTATGACGGTTTCAAATTCCTCCACCAACTGTTCCAGGCGGATGGAACGCACGATCTCATAGCGCCGGATCAGCAGCTTCACCGCGTCGAACAGGATATCGATGTCCTGCTCTATGACCTGGGCAATGCCCGGGCGCTGTACCTTGACCGCGACCGTTCTGCCGTTTGTTAAGGTCGCCTTGTAAACCTGCGCCACGGAGGCGGCGGCAATCGGCGCGTCGGGGAAGAAACTGAATAGTTCGGGGATCGGCCGGCGCAGTTCGCCCTGAATGATCGTTTCGGCCTCGCGCTTTGGAAAAGGGCGCACCGAACCCTGCAGTTTTTCTAATTCGTAAATCAGGTCGACGGGGAGCACATCCGGCCGGTTGCTCATGAATTGGCCGAATTTAATGAACGTGGGCCCGAGTTCCTCCAGCGCCATGCGCACCCGCTGCCAATGCGTTAATTTTGCATGGGCTTCGGCCGCCGATTTGCGAAGGAGAAATCCCCTGGTTAAGGACAGATAGCGGCCGATATTCAGCGACGATACGATATCGCCGAACCCATACTTAATAAAGACCGACAAGATTTCGCCATAGCGGCCGATATGGAGGGATTTCCGCCGTTTTTGCATTTTTATTTCCGCAAATCCATTATTTGTTTTCGGGCGCGGCGATGCGGCGTTCCAAGGCCTTAATCTCTTCGCGCATTGGGAGATCCAATGATTTAAATGTTTTTTCTACCGTTTCCCTGATCATTTTTTCACCCGCGGCCCGGGCATTTTCCGACTTTTTCAGCAAGTCTTCCATAAATTTTTTCCCCTCCTGTTCGGAGAGTTTGGCTTCACGGGCGATGGATTGACCTATTTCCATAAGTTTTTCCTTTGTCATGAAAGCCGCGCCGATACCCATGAACAGGCCTTTTTTTACGATTTCGAACATAGAGATGCTCCTTTGAAAATTGAAAAATAAAGAAGATTACCCTCAAATAAGAACGCAAACCTCATGCCATCGTCTGGAACAATTTTAAGCTTTTTTTCCCGCTTTTATCATAAAAGCGAGAAGAACCATTCCGAAAATAGGTTTGGTTTTGCCGCGTAAGCAAAAAAAAGGTGCAGTGCTATCGCCGTATCTCCCGGATATGCTTTAAAAAGGCGCCTTGGCACTGCGTTTTTTCGCTCGGGCTCGTAACAAAACCGAATAAATAGAGGAGCCCTGTATTTTTAAAGTCTATTTTCCTACGGCAATTTTAATTTTAAAAAGAGCGCTGCCAGGCCGCATCCAACAAGCATGAGCAGGCAGAATCCCTGATGCTGCCTTATTACCTGTAAAGGCAGTATCTGGCCGGCGGCGCGCTCGCTGAGCGCCGGAAAACCTTGGGCCCCTTTGCCGATTTTTCGCGTAAGCCCCAAGGCGCCCGGTACGGTAAAAAACGTGACCAACAACGGAACAAGGCCGACATTCAGCGTCACGGCCAGCGCCACCAGCAAATACGGCGCCGTTACCAGAACCTTAAAAACAAAGAGCGCCCGGCCGGCGCCCATTTTTACCGGCATGGTCGTAACCCCGGCCTGGCGGTCGAAAAAAGCATCGCGGATGTTGTTCGCAAAAGAAACGGCGGAGACTAAAAGCCCCACGGCTATCGACAAAAGAATTATGGGCAGGGCGAGCGCCTTGGTCTGGACAAAATAGG